>CALDQB010000038.1 GCA_937911665.1 uncultured Clostridia bacterium
GGATCTGGAGCACTGTGCCCAATTTCGGTGGCCGCACGGCATTGAAAGGCCCGCTTGAATTCTATCTGAACGGTCATCTGGAGGCCCTGGCATCTGAAAACAGAGGTCGCCTTACGGGATTCGGTACCTCTCCGGAGGGTGTCGAGAACAATGAGATACTGTATGAACTCATATCCGCTGCCGGGTGGAGTGATTCTCATATCGATCTCAATGAGTTTCTGGAAAACTATGATAAGGCGGCTTTTATGACTGCCAGTAAATTGGGAAGCGCAGTGGGGATATCCGAATCTACAGTTGTTCGTTTTGCAACTGAACTTGGTTACAAGGGTTATCCTGAATTTCAGAAGGATTTGCAGGACCTTATCCGTTCAAAGCTTACCGGTGTGCAGAGAATTGATGTTTTTGACGCAAGAACAAGAGGCGAAAATATCGTTGTTATCTTCATCAACAACACAATCTACGGTATGACTGGCGGACAGATGGCTCCTACAACTCTCCCCGGACAGGTTACTCAGACTACACCTTTCGGACGTGATCCTCAGCTTGCAGGTTATCCCGTAAGAGTTTGCGAGATGCTTTCTACTCTCACAGGTACAGCTTATGCTCACCGTGTAGCTGTTGACAGCGTTCCTCATATCCGTGAGCTTGTTGACCTTTGGACAGAGCGTTTTTGTGAGCTTAAAAAAGACGAGAAGATAAAATACATATTTATATTTGAAAACCGCGGTGATGTTGTTGGTGTTACCATGCCTCACCCACACGGACAGATTTACGGCTACAGCTATATTCCAAAGAAGCTGGAAGTCGAGATTGAATCTGCAAAAGAGCATTTGGCTGACACCGGCAAGTGTCTGTTCTGCGATATTTTGGATAACGAGATTAAGGCTAAAGACAGGATAATTATCGAAAACGAAGACTTTATCACATTCCTGCCATTCTTTACCGATTATCCTTATGGGGTATACATTTCTGCAAAGGAGCATATCCAGAACCTTTCACAGTTCAGTGACAGACAAAAGGACAACCTTGCAAAAATTCTCAAAGAAACTGCAGGTATGCTGGATAATCTCTTTGACTATCCATTCCCATACATGATGTGTATGCATCAGGACCCTGTAAACAGCGGCGATTTCTCCGACTGTTTCCATTTCCACATTGAGTTCTACCCACCAATGCGTGCGGCAGACAAGCAGAAGTTCAACGCATCAAGCGAAACAGGTGCATGGGCAGCTTGCAACCCTACCGCTCCTGAAGAAAAGGCAGTTGAGCTGAGAGCGGCACATAAGAAATTCTTAGAAACCTTAGATTAGAAAGGCGGACTGAAATTATGACAATTTCGGAATTAAAAAAACAGTTTATCGAAATATTTGGAGGTACTGAAGAAGACCTTCGAGTTTTCACATCACCCGGCAGAGTTAACCTTATTGGTGAACATACAGACTATAACGGAGGCTATGTTTTCCCTGCGGCTCTTACCCTTTGTTCAACCGTTATTGCACGCAAGCGTGATGACGGCAAAATACGGATGAAGGCTACAAGTCTGCCTGATTTTGTAGAGGGCACAGTTGACACAATTGACGACTTTAAGCACCTGAAATGGGGTAACTATCAATTCGGCGTTTTCTCGGAACTGAAAAGTGCTGGCTATAACATAATAGGTGCAGATATGCTCTTCCACGGAACTACTCCTTATGGTGCAGGTCTTTCATCATCTGCTGCAATAGAGGTATCTTCCGCTATCGCCATGGCAACTTTGGGCGGTGCTAAAAACATTGACAATATCGAAATGGCAAAACTCAGTCAGAAGGCAGAACACAACTACGTTGGAGTTAAATGCGGAATTATGGACCAGTTCGCATCTGCTATGGGAAAGGCAAACCATGCTATATATTTAGATTGTGCAACCCTTGATTACGAGCTTGTTCCGCTCGAGCTTGGCGAGTGTTGTCTTGTTTTGTCGAACACAAATAAAAAGCATTCGCTTGGCGCATCAAAGTATAATGAGCGCAGAGGCGAGTGCGAAGAGGGACTTGCCGCGATGAAGAGCGTTCTTCCCGAGATTGAACAGCTTGCAGATATTTCGCCCGAGCAGTTCGAGGAAAACAAGGACGTTATAAACAGCGAGGTTGTAAGAAGAAGAGTTAAACATGTTGTTTATGAATGTGATAGAGTTCATAAGAGTGTTGAGGCTTTGAAAAAGGGAGATTTGACTGATTTCGGTCAGCTTATGAATGCATCTCATGATTCTTTAAGGTATGATTATGAGGTAACCTGTGATGAGCTTGATGTCCTGGCAGAAGAGGCAAGACGTCTTCCTTATGTAGTTGGTTCAAGAATGACGGGCGCAGGTTTTGGCGGATGCACAGTAAGCGTTGTCAGAAAAGATAAAGCACAGGAGTTTATAGACACAATAGCTCCTATTTACAGAGAGAAGATAGGTCACGATGCATCTTTTTATATTACCGATATCGGTGACGGAGGAAAAGAAATAAAATAAAAGGATATAGGCAAAGGTTCAACGATTTCGTTGAACCTTTTTTATGGATGCGGTGGTGTAGGGAACGCCCTGCGTGGCGTTCCGCGGAATGACACATAGGTCATTCCCTACAATGTATTACGTCTGTAGGGGATGGATTTATCCATTCCGCTACGGAACGCATAAATGCGTTCCCTACAATTAAATTAACATATTCGCACATAATGTTGTAGGGCAGGGGCTTGCTCCTGCCGAACGGGCGAAAGATAATACGTTAGATGAATGCAGAAAGGATCCCTTGCTCAAGGGAGCCTTTTGAAAATCAAAAATTTTACATTGCCGCCGCGGGTCGGCTTGGGCGGAACAGGGCATGGCGTTTGTTCAAGAATCTTTGATTTTCATACAGGAAATAAATGGCGCGAGTGTCTATAATGCTTGCGGCATAAGTGATTATAGTCCTTTGATAGTTTTTGTCCGTTGACATATACTAAAAACATATTATAGATGGGAGAAGTTAGTATGCAGTCAACGGTTAGCAAAAAGATAAAATATTACCGCGAATGTTTAGGGTGGAGCCAAGAAAGACTTGCGCTTGAAGCTGATTTGGACCCGTCTTTTGTAGGGAGAATTGAAAGAGGTCAGGCGAACCCCACTGTGTCAACGGTTGGAAAAATTATAGATGCAATGGGTGTGTCCGTGACCGAATTCTTTGATGAAAAAGATACGCAGGAGGTAGAGCCTGCTTTTAAAAGGATTGAAATTCAGTTAAAATCCCTTTCTTCAAAAGAAAGGACCGAGGTTGCCGATATTATCACAAAAATTGTAGATTTGAGCAAGGGCTTACACGAGAAGTAAATAAGGCTTCTTGCAGAGGTGATTAAATGAGAAAATTCAAGATACCGTCGATTCCGCCTACAACAAATAAGTGCATTCGTTTCCCAAACGATTTAATCGACGGGATTGAAAATGCAATTGTAGGCAAGGATTGCACCTTTTCTGCCTTTGTTGTTGAGGCGGTAAGGGTGGAGCTCGCAAACCTTGAAGAAGAGGAAGAAGAAAAGCGGTAAAAAGGATTGTTTTGACACATGCTTATTACTAATGAAGAAAAGCCGACGCGATGCCGTGACGGATTTTTGATATGCAAAAATTGCGGAAATGGTTTATGCCATATTCCGACCCACATAACCGAGTTCAAATTTGCAGTTCTTTGCGCCTGCGGTGAGTTATCCTCTTTTGAGGGAATGCACATCGGGACAGAGGAAAAGAGCGATGCCCTTGTCTGTGAAGACGGGCATTATAAATGCGAGAGATGCGGAAGAGTTGTTTTCAGCACAAACCGACATTTTGTTGTGAATGTGGGATTTCGGATAAAGTGTTCCTGCGGGAAAGTTTATGACAAAAGCAAAAGGCGTTAATTAAAAACCCGAAGCGGATATCCGCTTCGGGTTTTTCTATCGGCAGATTTTGATTTGCTGCCCGATGGCAAGATTATCAGATGTCAGACCGTTACATTCCATCAGGGCAGAAACGGTTGTGTGATATTTTTTTGCAATCTTCCAGAGGCTATCTCCGTGTTTTACAAAATATATGGTAATGTATGGTGTCGGTGCGGTGCACTCGTCGTCTTCTACCGAAATATCGGTAATTGCACTAACGGAGGTGCCCTCGTGCGAGCGGACACTCAAGCCGAGAACTGCGCGCAAATCTATACCGCTGGTTCCGTTTAAAGTATAGCTTGTGTGCTCGGTATAAATCTTTGCGTCGCAAACTGTGTTCTCTGTCGCAGCGGGGACAGAAAATGTATGGGTGAAGTCAGACTCGCCCGAGAAACTGCCGAGGGGAACATCACCCTCCTCTGCAATATAAAGGACATTGCAACGCAGACTTCCGCTCACGGTAATCTCGCCCTTTGCGACGGATATGCCGTCAACTGACGAATCTACAGAAACATCGCATACACGGCTGATTTGAGGCATCCCATCGGGGAGAGTAACCGACGCCTTGTGGGTAAGATTTGCGGTGGAATTATCAATGAGCTGTTCAACTATCATTTCCTTTGACGAGAGATTGCATTTACCGCATAGAGAATATGCGTCGCTTATAACCTCGATTTCGTGGGTTTTGAAACCTCTGACAACGGCGCACAGACCAAGGTCGATGCCAATAACTCTCGGTTCGCCGTCAGAATCGTCGCGCACCTCGCAGTAAATGTCCGAGACGGAATATTCAATTTCTCCCTCCATATCCTCTTCTGCGCCTACGGCATCGAGGGTTTCGCTGAAAGGAACGGTGTGTTCCGAAAGCTGAACACTTCCGTCGTCAAGCGAGGTATAGAGGAAGCAAAGACGGACCTGACCCTCGGCAATTGCCTTGTCCTCGGCAAACGAAAATTCGAGAGACTGCGGGTGGGCACTCGTCTTTAAAATTTCTGATATTGCGGGCTTGCCTGACGGAAGGTCGAGTTGTGTGCAAAGAACAAGTCTGCCCTCTGAATTCACAACAGGACTGCAAAGACGAAGAGGAACGGCTTTTGTGCATACATCTTTATCGCCTGCTGCCGATGTTGGAAATTCAAGTTCGTTTATGCGGGATAGCTTGGCGCCAATCAGGGCAACACAACGAAGATTCAGCTTTCGGCTGTTTATAAGAGTATAGTTAAATCCCTCGGGTTCGACCTCAAGCGAGAGTGACAACTCTCCGTCTGCGCCCCCTGCGTCAATTGTGTGGGTAAAGTCCTGCGACGCAGAAAGATTTTTGACACGGCTTGACACCTCGCCGTCGGGTGCATATAACACGTTCATATGAGCGGTGCCTTGTATATAGATTTTTCCCGAGCGGACAACCTTTTCTGCGACAGAGATGTATCCGCTGACCTCGAGAACTTTAAGTATATCAGGTTTAACGTCGGGCACGATTATATCACATTCAACAGTTGTACGGCTGTCTTTTTGAAAAACAATATCGCTGGTTTGTATTTTTTCGTTATTCAGTATGTCTGACATATTAAAAACCTCACTTCGCATCATTTTAGTTCATTAAAATATATGAAGCGAAATGAGGTTTTATGACATTACAGTGTTTCTTTTATCTTGAGGTACAAATCGTAAATATCGCGCCTTGGTTGTTTAAGCTCGTCCGCAACACGACGCGTCAGTTCTTTTGCCCTCATTCCCTCGGCTGAATATTTTTTGAGAAGTGTTTCAGCAGACGGGAGTGTGTTTAAGTATTCCTCGAGCACCTTTTCCTTGTTGGCACCCGCGACGATAAGGACAAATTCGCCCTTTGGAAGAGTTTCTTCATAATAATTAATAGCGGAGTCTAAATCGGTGCGCAGATATTCTTCAAACTTCTTGGTAAGCTCTCTGGCTATTGTGATTTTTCTGTTACCGAAAACGGCCCTCATATCCTGCAAGGTTGCGCGGAGCTTGTGGGGCGCTTCGTAAAATATAAGTGTCCGCTCATCATTTTTGAGCGACTCTAAATGCTCGGCACGATTTTTTTTGTTGACTGTTAAAAATCCCTCGAAAGAAAATCTCCCCGTCGGAAGCCCTGACGCCACAAGAGCCGTTGCAAAGGCGCAAGGACCGGGCAGAGCCTCGACCTCAATTCCGTTCTTGATGCAGAGAGCAACAAGGTCTTCGCCGGGGTCTGAAATTCCGGGCATACCCGCATCGGTTATGACTGCAACAGACATTCCCGAAAGGAGTTTTTCGATAAGATAACTTCCCTTTTCTCTCTTGTTGTGCTCGTAATAGCTGGTGGTGGGGGCGCTTATCTCGAAATGATTGAGAAGTTTTGCGCTGACGCGGGTATCCTCCGCAGCAATCAAATCAACACTTTTTAAAACCTCCAAAGTGCGCAGCGTTATGTCGCCGAGGTTGCCGATGGGGGTTGGACAAAGGTATAACTTCCCGCTCATTGGTTCGCCTTCTTTCTATTATATATATGAAGAACTTCGTCTGTGTATATGCCCGTCTCCTTGTAAACATAAAGAGGAGGGTCAAGGAAGAGCTTTGCTCCGCCGCAATATGCGCCCTCTACGAGAATCATTGTAGCGGTTTTCTCGGGGTAGGGGTGAACAAAGCGAAGCCGCTTCGGTTCAATCTTATACTTGCGCATCAGGCAGAGGATGTCTGCAAGCCTCTCGGGACGGTGTATCATGGTAAGCTTTCCGTATGGCTCTAATATAATAGAAGAAACTCGTATTATATCTTCAAGAGAACACAATATCTCGTGCCTTGCAAGAGTAACAGAGTCCATTTTGTTGTGTAGACCGCCCCCCGCTTCTTTGTAAGGCGGATTGCATATTATATTATTGAAGAAACTCCGTCCGAAAATGTTTTCGGCGTTATTTAAATCACCGCAAACAAACTCGATTTTATCCTCAAGGTTGTTGAGCTTTATTGAACGCAGAGCCATTTCGGCAACACATTCCTGAATTTCGAGACCGTATATCTTCGAGGTTAAGCTCTTTTTCGAGAGCAAAAGAGGAATAATTCCGTTCCCGCTGCAAAGGTCCAAAACCTTTGCTCCTTTTTTTATACTTTGGGCGGCATAATCTGCAAGAAGAACTGCGTCCGTTCCAAAGCAAAACCAATCGGGATTTTGAATTATCTTAAGACCATCAAGCTGAAGATCGTCAACTCTCTCCCACGGATGAATTTGAACTGAATTCATCGAAAAATCCTCCAAACGTCTAAAATTAATATTATTATATAAAAAACTGACTTCCTTTTGTGCAAAATGCACAGAATGAAAAACCGCTGAAAATAGGGGTGTTAAATTTTTGTCAAAATCCCCGTCAAGCCTTGATGCGCGGGGGAGGATTCCAACTGTAAAAAAGCGGGAAGCTAAAAATTGGGAATCAAAGCTTTCGCCTTTGAATCAGTATAACAGATAAATTTGTTGAGCACAATAACCAAAATTTATGTAAAAAAATCCCAAATGGGAGCTTTTGGGGTAAAAATGAAAGAAAAACGGAGATATAGGGTGGTTTTCGGCTTGCGAATTCGTTTTATCAAAAATATTTTTGGATAAATCCGCTTGAGCAAATTTTGAAAAGTTGACGGTTTTTTGATTTCCCGATATAATGACAGTGTAGTACGCTGAACCATTATTTTCCAATTTTGCGATTTGCGAGGGGAATAATGCGGTAAAAATATTACGAGGTGATTTAATGTTAAAAATGCTGAAAGGCAAACTGTCCGTTTTGGCAAAGAGGACAAACAAGAGGGTTGCTCTGGTTCTTGCGATAGTATTTGTTGCAACAACCTGTGGCGGATTTGCGTACGCTGCGCCCAATGTTGTTACGATTACCGACACGGATGGCGTTCCCGTTCAGATCAGAACTTCTGATACCAATGTAGGAAAGATACTTTCCAAGCAGGGTATTATTTTGAACGAGGGTGACCGCATAAACTATGAGCTCACCGACAAGGTGGAAGGCGATGCGGTTATAAACATAATAAGAGCGGTTTCGGTAAGTGTAAATTACATGGGCGAAACCAAAGAGTATATGACAACAGGCTTTGTTGTTTCGGATGTTCTCAAGGAGCTCGGGATAGAGGTTGACGCCGATGATGTGGTTACACCTTCTCTCGGCACCAGAGTTTTCGACGGCGATGCAATTACTGTTGTTGCATACGACACACACAGCGTTACGGTACAGGAAGAGGTTGCATATACCACAACTGAGATTGAAAATGCAAATCTTGCTCCCGGCGAGCGCGTAGTTATTCAGGCGGGACAAAATGGCGTAAACGAATACGTGTACGAAATTTCTTATGTAAACGGGGAAGAGGTTTCAAGAAAGCTTTTAAGAGATGAAATCCTTTCAAATCCGGTTGAGGAAATCGTAGAATATGGTCCCGGCGTATGGGAGCTTGGCGTTATTCCGGCGAGTGCTCCTGCAAATTACAGCAGAGTTGAGATTTTCACAGCAACTGCTTATGACGCATCTCCTGCGGACAATGGTCCGTGGGCAGGAAAGACTTCAACAGGTATGCCGCTTGTATATGGAGTGATTGCGGTAGATCCCAGAGTTATTCCTTACGGAACAAAGATGTATATAGAGTCTGTTGATGGACAGTACAAGTACGGGTATGCGATTGCCGGCGATTGCGGCGGCGCTATCAAGGGCAACAAGGTAGACTTGTTCTTCCCGTCAAGAAGCACTTGCTACAGCTTCGGCAGACGTGCTGTCAAGATTTACTTTCTTGACTAATTCAGCGTAAACCGAAAGAGCCTGACGCAAAGCGTCGGGTTCTTTTTTGTGCCATTTCAACAAAAACCGACCCTTATAAACTATGCAAAAGTGACATTTGGGCAGTTTTGAAAAAACTTAAAAAAAGGTATTGACAAAAGGGATAGCGGGTGATATAATGAGCAA
>CALDQB010000039.1 GCA_937911665.1 uncultured Clostridia bacterium
CAATCCCTTCCGTTGCATAAAGACTTATATTTTTACTTAATTAGAGTAAAATACTGATCTTCTCTATATCTTAATTCACCCATATCATCCTGAAATACTCTTCTTGTGTTCTGTAATTCATATGATGAAGTTCCTGCAGGAATTATGATATACCTTGTCTCCGTGTGGTAAGAATTATCACTAGGTAAGATAATATCAACATTATAATACAGGGTCACTAATCGAGGATATGTCAAAGAAACAGCATTTCCATTTGTATCATAAAATCGTATTATATTCTCATAGGTCGTTGTTTCATCTCTTGAATATTCATCACTCTGATCATCGTACGATATCACATTTGTTGACAAAACGGCCTTAGGACCATATATAAAATTTAGTCCCGCAATATCCCCAGATGTAAGATATGAGCGTTGAGCATTAATTATCGAACCATCTTTTTTTGTAATTACAGGTAGCGAACTGTCAATAGCGAAAGCATATGAACCATAGTGCATAATTGAACTATAATCATATGATCCTCTGTTATATCCATTTTGATAGCCAGTCGGATTTGAAGAATATTTCTGGAAATTATGACTATATTCACTCTGAAAAAGGATATAAGTTTCTTGCTTCAGAATTAACCAAACTACATAGAGATAATGATATAAAAAAAGCAATGTGGTTATTATGTATTCAACCAAATTGTATTGATGGAATAAATGTTTGTGCCTCCGATTCTTTTATAGATTGGGTTGTGAATTACGCTCGTGAAAACGGAACCCAAGAAACGGATTCAAAAGGTAATAAAACTTATTATGTTGATGGTTATAAAATTAATACAAGCTCAATATTTGACAATCCTATAGGTCATGATTTTAGCATAAGTAATGGAAATAACGGAGCAACTATACATAGGAAAAATATGTTCCGCGAAGAGTATGTTCCTACTATTCAATAAACCACAAATATGAATTTGTCAACATAATTACTTAAAATAATAATTCAAAAATTACTATCTAAAAGGTGATAACATTTATGGAAAAATATAAAGTATGCCCCGGTTGTGGCGAACATAATGATCCAAGGTTAGCAGAATGTATAAGTTGTGGAACAGATTTATTTAGTGTTAAGGTTG
The DNA here is from genome assembly GCA_937911665.1 of uncultured Clostridia bacterium. Taxonomy (GTDB): domain Bacteria; phylum Bacillota; class Clostridia; order Monoglobales; family Monoglobaceae; genus UMGS1820. The sequence goes on from CALDQB010000039.1 coordinate 1,121, forward strand.
TAGATGAAGCTACAGAAAACATTGTATACGAACCTGTTACTGAACCCGAAATGGTCAAGATATGTGAATGCGGTGCAGAAAATCCCCCTGCTGCAAGAAAATGCGGTGCTTGTGATGAAGATATTTCAGACATTCTTCCTACTCCCAAAGCGGAATGCTGTTGCAAGCAATATTCCCTCTGTGAAATTTCAGGAGCATATACCTACGATGTTCCAAACGATACCGAGATTATTCTTGGCAGAGAAAATGTTTTGAAAGAATATATAAGTAATAAATCTTATGTAAGCAGAAGCCATGCTAAAATAGTATCAGAAGGCGAAAACTTATACATAACCAATTTAAGCGGTACAAATTTTACCTATGTAAACAACGAGAAAATATCAAATGATACTCCTACTTTGCTCAAAGCCGATGACGAAATAGGTCTTGGTGGTTGTGTTAACAATGGCAATCGTCAGGATTTAGCTGTGTATCTTGTTGTGAGGGAAAAGTAATGTATATCGCAAGAATATTATACCCCGTTGAAGTTTTAGGACCGGGCAAACGAATTGGTATTTGGTTTAGCGGATGTTCTCATGGATGTGTAGGTTGTAGCAATCCGGAATTATGGCAACAACAAGAAAAATACAAAATCAGTATAGATGATATATTGGCTTTAATTCATCAAATATCAGATGCTAACCCTGTTGACGGTTTCACTATAACAGGCGGCGATCCGATGGAACAATCAGAAGATTTATTTCTTCTCTTGAAAGAACTAAAGACGATTAGTGATGATATTTTGGTTTATACAGGATTTGAAATTGAAGAATTGACAGAAAAACAACTTGAAAATATATCTGTTCTAATTGATGGGAAATATGTAGAAGAATTAAACGACAATTCTTTGCTCCGTGGTTCTTCAAACCAAAGGATACACATTTTAGAAGAAGCACAGAAAAATAAATATGAGATATATTTAAATACAGAAACAAATAAGATACAAAATTTTACGACAAATGATGGAATTGTATCGGTTGGCATACATAAACCGGATTTTATGAATTAAGTATTATTTAAATTAGGAGATGGCATCAATGAATGGTAAATATACAGAAAGGCTGAAAACAGGCGGAGATTTAACAGTAACGGTAAATGATTGGTATATACAATATTATTTCTCTGGCCCTGACTTAAGATATAATGGAACATTCGTGCAAGTAGCTGGAGAAGAAATAGACGAATATATAAACGCATACAGAAATAATTTTGAAAAATATCTCGAAATAAAAAAAGCAATACCTGATAGTGGAAAGTTTGAAACACCTGGAGAGAAAGGTATGACAATAAGATTAGGGCTTTGGGAGGGTGTTTGTATTGACTATTACCATATGCCCATAGACACCAAAGAAAAGATTGAAGAAATAATTGCAGACTATCAATACGCTAAACAACGAGCAAAAGTATTGCAAAACATGTTGAAATCGTTGTAAATCATGATAAATATAGATGTATAGGAGGAAAAGCAAATGAGTGATTTTATTCCAAAATGGCATAAAGAATTAGAAATATTCAGTAAGATTAAGCCTTTAATTATTGTTGAAGGTAATGTTCTTGATGTTTACAGTTATCCTGAAGAAGGAAGCATCGCAAAAGGCAGTATATTAAGACTTACTGCATATATGCACTATTTTTTCAAGGATTTAGGTTATCAGAACATTGCATTCTATGATAGTATGCAAGGCTTTTATAACAATGCAGAAGAAGGTTATATTGAAAGATTTGGACAGCTTATTAACCAAAATCCTTCAAATGGTCGCATCAATGCTAACTTCAAAAGCAACAATACCGTAGAATGGGTAAAAACTGCTCTTTCGCAAAGTAAAGAAGCAACCGCAATTGTTATGAACCTTGCTTCAAGATATATTCCTTCTCCCGATAGTATGGAACAGAACGAGGTTGATAGCTTTACCTCTCTTTTACTAACATCTCTTGAAAGCAAAGATGTTAAAACCGATAATGGCATGCTCAAAAACATCTTGATTATGATTGTTAATAAGGTTAATGATATTCCGGTATGGTTCTATCATGATAATCCAAATGTTAAGACAATCACTCTTCCTACTCCTTCAAAAGAAGAAAGAGAAAATTTCGTAAAAGGTCCTAATTTTGTAACTTTCTTTGCAAGCGATATTTATGTGGAAGACAATGCATATTTTATAGACAAACCGGATGAACTCGAAAAGATACAGGAAAAGTTTATAGCATTAACAGAAGGTTTTAGTTTTACAGAGCTTAACGGACTTCGTAAGTTATGCAAAAATGAAGGCATACATATGAACAAGATGTGTGATGTTATAGACTTGTATAAGTACGGCATCAAAGAAAATCCGTGGAATAAACTTGAAACAGAAGAGTTTGTAAATGCAGAGGAGGATTTTAGAAAAAGAGTAAAAGGTCAGGATGGCGCAATTACAAAAACCCTTGATGTTGTAAAACGTGCTATGACAGGTATGTCAGGATTGCAGCATTCATCACAGAGCAAACCAAAGGGTGTTCTTTTCTTTGCAGGTCCAACAGGTACAGGTAAAACAGAAACCGCTAAAACTTTAGCTGAGAAACTGTTTGGCGATGAAAGCTGTTGTATAAGATTTGATATGAGTGAATATGGTCAAAGTCATTCTGATCAGAAACTTCTTGGAGCTCCTCCTGGATATGTGGGTTATGAAGCAGGTGGTCAGCTTACCAATGCAGTTAAAGAGAATCCATTTTCAATACTTCTCTTTGATGAAATTGAAAAAGCCCATCCGTCTATACTTGATAAATTCCTTCAAATTCTTGAAGATGGCAGAATGACTGATGGCCAGGGCAATACAGTTTATTTCTCAGAATGTATAATCATCTTCACAAGTAACTTGGGTATTTACACAAGAGATGTCACGGGTGTTCGCACAGAAAATGTAAATAGTTCTATGGATTACGCTACAATACAGAAAAGAGTCCGTTCTGCCATTGAAGATTATTTCAAATTAGAATTAGGCAGACCTGAAATCTTGAACCGTATTGGTGAGAATATCGTTGTATTTGATTACATAAGACCTGATGTTGCGAAACTTATTCTTGAATCTCAGGTTAAAAAGATTATAAGAAACCTTGCATCAGAGAAAAAGATAACTTTGGAGATTTCAGATATTGCAATGAATACTCTATTGGAAGAGTCATTGCAGAACCTTCAAAATGGTGCTCGTGGTATCGGAAACATTGTTGAAAGTATGCTGATAAATCCGCTTTCAAGATATTTGTTTGACAACAAAATAGGAGAAAATACTAAACTTAATATAAAGAGCATTGATGCTGAAAAAACACCAACAGAAATGGATTGCGAGGTTGTTGTATAATGAAAATATATGCAATGACTGAAAAAGGTGAACATGTCGAGAATGAAGACAGAATTCTTATCAATGACACCATAGTTTCTGTCGGAACTTTTGAGACAGAATGTAATAGCAATTTGAAAATATGTGTGGCAGATGGAGTCGGCGGAAACAACGCTGGAACTGTTGCGTCATCATTTGTCTGTGAAAGTCTTAAAACCATTGTTCCGTCAGGTAAAAATGACTTGGTTGATATCAACTCTCAATTATTAACGAAGTCAACTGCAAATGCGAATTATAATGGTATGGCAACAACCTTGTCAGGCATTTGTATAAGCGATGAAAAAGCAAGTAGCTTTCATATTGGCAACACTCGCATATATGTTTTTCAGGGAAGTTATATAAAACAAATTACCGAAGACCATACAAGCGTAAATTGGCTTGTTAAGACGGGCAAGCTTTCAAAAAAGGAAGCTGAAACTTACGACAGACGAAATGAGATTACAGCTTGTTTTGGCGGAGGAAATCCTGCACTTATAAATTCTTTGGTCTTCGAAGAAAGTAATGAAGCTCTCTTAAATGCTAAAAGAATCGTTTTAACAAGTGATGGTGTGCATGAATATGTTTCCGTTGACGAATTAGAGGATGTTTTAAATAATGAGGCTCTTGAACCAATAAGCATGTGCAAAGAAATATTAAATCTTGCAAAAGCAAATGGTTCAACGGATGACAAAAGCATTGTAATTATTGATAGATGAGGTGATTTTAATGGGATTTAGGTATAGAAAAAGCATTAATTTAGGCGGTGGTTTTAGAATTAACCTTAGTAAGTCCGGCGTTGGTTATAGTTGGGGCGTGAAAGGTTTTAGAGTAACTAAAACTGCATCCGGAAGAACCAGAAAAACATATAGTATTCCAGGTACTGGAATTTCGTGGGTTGATGAAAGCGGAAATGGTCACAGAAGAACAAACCAAGGCCAATCAAATAATCCACCTGTTACACAACCACAAGATGTTATGGTTGATATAGATAGTGCAGAAATCAACAATTTTCAGGCCGCTGAATATTCAACAATTATTGAACAAATCACCAAAACAATAAAACTGAACAGAATGTTTAATATTTTTCTGTGGTGCACACTTGCTGCATTTGCGTTTCCTGTTTTCTTTATTCTCACGGTTGCAGGTATAGTCGGCAAAATCTTCTTAAAGGCAAAGGGAATTGTGGATCTTGAATACGAAATGGATGCTGAAAGTGAAGAACACTACAATAACAGAACATCAACATGGATGTCGCTTAATCAGTGCCATAAAATGTGGCAGATTACACAACAAGCAACTGTATCTAATAGAAAAGTGAATGCTGGTGCAGGTCGTAACATTAACAGAAATAGTCTTAAGTTTACTAATAAGCTCCCGTATTATATAAAAACAAATGTTACATGTGTAGTAATTCCTTTGAAAAAAGAAAAACTCATTATGCTTCCTGATAAAATGTTAGTTATCAGAAAAAATAATGTTGGTGTTGTTTCATACGAAAATTTACATATCAATGTAAACGGAACCAGATTTATTGAAAGTGAAGGTGTTCCGAGAGATTCTCAAATCTTAAGTTACACATGGCAATATGTAAATAAAAACGGTTCTCCTGATAGAAGATACAGCAATAACAGACAATTGCCAATTTGTCTATATGCTGCGATTTTAATAACTTCAACAGAAGGTTTGAATATTGAAATTCAATGTTCAAATGTTAGTATTGCCGAAGAGTTTAGTAAAAATTGCATCGAAGGGATTGAAAGCTAATTATGGGATTAAGATTTAGGAAAAGTATATCAATTATTCCTGGTGTAAAGCTCAATTTCGGAAAAAATGGAATATCAGTAAGTACAGGTGTACCCGGTTTTAGAAAAACCTTTCATTCAAGCGGAAGAGTAACAACGAGCGTAGGTATTCCGGGAACAGGAATATCGTATGTTACAACAGAGAACAAAAATAGAACACCTCGTAATCAAAGGCAAACACGGAATGAAACTCCAACATATTATGAACCTGTGTCTAAACCCATTGCTACACTTGATTATAACGAACCCGAAGTTCAATATGATACATCTTATGACGAGCCTATTTCCAAACCGGTAACAAAGACGGTTACGACAGATATTCACAAAATAACTGATGATGTGATTGACTGGACCGAAATTATGGTTAGCCCGTGCCCTCCGGATAGTTCATATGACGCAGATTTATGGAAGTATTTTCACGATATATCTGCAAAAATATTGTCAGGCGATATTGATACATATTTGCAAGTAATAAACGATATAAATCCGTTAAATGACCTGCTTGATTATGGAACAGGATTTGAATTCGGAACCGACTCTCCTTTAAAAATGGAAGTTGAATGTCAAATTAATTCAGATAACATTGATATGCAGAAAAACTCTACCGAGTATCAGGATTATGTATGCAGTGTGGCAATTCGTATTGCAAGAGACATTTTTGCATTATTACCGGTTAGGAATGTCGTAGTTCATGCAACTAATGATGGTGTTGACATTTTATCCGTATGCTTTGATAAAAAGACATTTTCTGATTTGAAATTTAACTTTATTGACCCATCGGAGACCATTAATAAGTTTCAACACAATATGAAATTTGATAGTGCTGGATTTAAATGTATTGAAAGAATAAGTAATTAGGACAAATTAGAGCATTATGTAAGCAAAATTTTTCAATACCTGTGATTTGGAATAGAAAAGAGTAAAATGGTTAAGAATTCATATTATTATAATCGAAACGGAGGAAAACTAATGGATAATTTCAAACAATTTAGAGCACTTGTAGATGAATATCTAAAAACCGATGAAACTTATAAGATTCAAATTGAAATTTTCATGAAATATTTGGAAGATAACAATTTGCAAAGGCAAGTTTTTAATTTATATTCAAAACACATTGATGATTTTTTCGAATCCCTACTTGAAACTAAGATAGGAGTTCTATCTACATTAACAAGACAAATTGTCGCCTTAAAAGCTTTGTTTGGATTCTTGATGAGTAGAGAATATAAATTTGCTGAGTTAAATGGATATATCTGTGATTCTCGTTTTAAGGAAAGATTAGCTTCATACGTCGAGCAATCCAGGAATAAGGAAAAACTTCCTTCGGACTTGTTATTATACATTCTTCAGAAAATAGATGATTTTATAGATAATAATTCAGATCAGACACAGAAAAAAGATATATATTTGAGATTTTTGATTGCTAGATTATTTATAAAGTTAAGTTTAATACTTCCGTTAAAAGCGACACAAATGTTGGATATATGCGTTGGGGATATCACAAATCCACAATGTAGAACAATACTTCACAATGGAATAACAATTAAAATTCCGAACAACTTGAGAAAAGATATTATTTATACAATACGATATGTAGAAGAAAAATACGGAAAAACGTATACTGATTCCGATAAGATTTTTCACTTTTTATGCCACTGTCTAATTAAGAAAATTACTACAACAAGCATAAGAGATATCTTAGAAAGAGTTTATGAAATACTAGAAATTAATGAAATGTTAGAAACTATACCTGTTGGCAAAAAAGAAATGCATATTTACACTGCTGAATGCTATAAATTAACCGCTATCGCAAATATGCTTGAAAACGGAGTGAACATTGTTTATTTGACAAAACTTACAGGGTTAGATATAGGAACTCTTGTTTCTACAGTAGATTTAGAAAAACAATTTTCGAATAGAGATGTAGTATCAACAGATATAAATAATGCAATGTTAGCTTCTGAGTATTATGAATACTTATAATCTTATCCTATAAAAATGGCCGTATGTATATTTTTGAAATTTTGCATTCCTTCGTTGACTTGTGAACTTTCTTGTGGTACTGTTTGTGTCGCAAGGAGGTGAAAAGAGATGAAAGTACTTGAAGAATTCTGGTATGGGAATATCAATCCAATGGAAAGACCATTTCAAAGTCAACGGAAGTTTGACAAGGTGTTCAGGTTATTGACCAAAAACGAAGAAGAATTGCTTAAAAATTTAAACGAGCATGAAAAAGAATTGTTCGACAAGGTCAAAGCCTGTTATGACGAGATGATTCAAATAACAGAATGTCAAACCTTTATAAAAGGATTCAAATTAGGAGCAAGGTTCTTTATAGAATGCTTCGAAAATGATACCGACATATTCGATGAATGAAATTCGAGTATGTCGGTATTTTTATACCCAAAATGAAAGGATGAGATTATGAGAAAGAAAATAATATGTATGGCACTTGCAACAACGATGCTATTATCAACAGCAACTGCATCTGCGGCACCTTGGTGGCTCAGTAAATACCGAGTAACCTTCGATAACGAACTCGGCATCGTAGGAAATGTAACCTTAACCTTTGCCTCGGACGGCGGAAGTTTTATCAGGCCAATTACCAAGAGATATGGAGAGAGCATCAACCTTGAAAGTTATGTTCCAACAAAATACGGATATACATTCAAAGGATGGTTTACTGATCCTCGAACAAAGAAGAATCAGGTAACAACATTCAATTTTACAAAGCCTGATGTTCTCTATGCGAAATGGGAAAAGAATCCGAAAGAATCCATAAATACAAAAGATGAAATCATGAGCAAGGACACCTGCTATCTTACGGATGAGGAAACAAAAATACGAAATGAAATCATAGAAGAAAAAAATAAAGCCTACATCGAAGGCTTCGGCTATGCATTTCCAAGTAAAACCAGAACCATCATAGTTAACTCAGATGGTGACATAAATAAAATGGTCGGCACAATGGAATAAAATCGATTTCGGGGTCAAGTTGCAAGGGCTATTAAAGCGGTTCAAAGGACATACTCACGCAGATAGGGTAATTACACCCTGTCTGCTTTTTAATGCAAAATTAAAGGCATTGTTAATGCTTTTTGCAGAAACAATGCCAATCCAATTCAAAAGCTCACTTGTTTTTTGACAGGAATATTTTCAACAAGATGACCGCAACAAAAATTACAAGTGCTACTATTCCGCCAACAAACGAATATTTAAAAATTGCATAAACGAGTCCTATTATCAGAGTCCAAAAAAGAACAGTTCCCATTTAACACCTCGCATAAATCATTTGTATTTATTTAAAATTTCATCAAATTGTATCGCTGAAATTTCCCTTTTCTTATATTTACCTCTGGCACCTCTGAGCACAGACAATGCAGAAGACAACTGTTTCGCTTCCTCCTCCGTTGTTGACCTTCTCTTTTTATACTGCAATGACTGATAGACTTTTTCGTAAAGAACAAGAGCATCATCGGCCATTAAATTTCTTGCATACGATTTTTTTGCACCAACCCATTTGCAGGTTTTATCATCTTTATATATACGATCACAGTAGTCTGCACCGGCATTGGCAGAAGAATAATATTTGCCACAGTTTTTGCATCTTGAAATATGCATATTCTGTTCGGCAGAATAAAGCATTTCAAGAAAAATTAAATCCTTTAATGAATCAATGGTATAGCAGTCAGCAATTTCAGGTTTACCACCTGTCTTTTTAGTGGATAATACTTTCCTACAAACAGAGTATTCCTGCGAGGCCATTCCATAACTTTTAGTTAATTCCGAGTAGGCATTTAGTTTTGAGAATTGGAGCTTACCTTTAAAACATTTATGCAAAAAAGTATTCGACAATTCAACCAAAGCATCATCAGGTTTGTCAATAAGACCAAGCGAGAAAAAATCACTCCATTCTCCCGATGCAATTTTACAAGTAAAATTACCAAGTATTTCGTCTGCTGCACTATTGCGGATAGAAAGCATTATACTATGTCTCTTAAAGATAATTCTAAAACTCATATTAGTACCTCCTCGCACAATTCAAGAAATTATATTTTTTATTTTATAACCTCTTGACGATTTGTTTTGGATATGTTAGAATAAAATTGTTTCAAGGGTTTGTAATTAAATATTTTTAGTTTCTTTAATAATTATATCCCCAAAACTTAAAAATGTCAAGAAAAACTTGAAAGGACTGAGGCGTATGTAACTAAGCAAATAAAAACACCAATTTGACTATACTTTATATCATAAATTTTTATATATCTAATCTTCGTACCATCTAAGAAATCCCAGTGAACAAAGTATGAGACAAATTGAACCTTGACAACTGAATAGCTTGCACGGTGAGTTATACAACGCAGCGAGCGCCAAGACTTCCCATTAGGGAACGAGCGATTTAACTGCTTGCAAATACAAGGTCATGGTCGAACAGGATCGGGGCTTAGGAAATGTAGCCAGAGGCAAGTGTAAATCTAACTTAAAGGAATGAGGCTAATGAAAAATTGGAAAATGATTTTCCGCATACTGTTTGAGCATCTGATTCTTCGTTTAGCCGATAAGCGTGGCGAGGCTTCTCTCCCTGACTTTGGAAAATTCTATAGAGATGAGAATGGCGTGTTGTATTTTGAAAATTCAAATAAAATTTTCAAAATAACATCCACATATATAGAAAAACTCAAGGACGAGACTCCCACATTGAAGCAACGGATTACAGAGCTTATTAACAGTGAATTGCTTAGATGAAATTTGTCTGGATATTGGCTGTGTTATGTGGTATAATTGCATTAAGCATTTACACAGCCGTTTCCTGACAGAAAGGAGATTATGATGTATATAAAAGAAACGGTTTATTTGGCAGGACTATACTTACGCCTGTCAAAAGAAGATAGAATGCAAAACAATGAGAGTATGAGCATATCTAATCAGCGTAAGCTGACACTAAGATTTGCAAAAGAGAACAAACTCGTTGTTGTAGAGATTTACATTGATGACGGATTTTCCGGTGTCAACTTTGAGCGACCTGCATTTAAAAGAATGATTAAGGACCTTGAAGATGGTAAAATCAACTGTGTTGTTGTAAAGGATTTATCAAGACTTGGCAGAAACGATGTGGAAGCTAACAGATATTATGAAGATGTGTTTTTAGCAAATCATTATCGATTTATAGCAATTGATGATAATGTGGATACCATTAGAGGATATGAGCAACAAGCAACTTTTAAGAATATGTTTAATGCATTTTTTCCAAGAGATATCTCCACAAAAACACATTCAGCATATATTGCATTGGCAAAAAACGGCGACCATGTCGGCAGAGCACCTTATGGTTTGAAGAAGGATCCCGAAAACAACTATCACCTTATCATAGATGATGAAGCTGCAAAAGTTGTAAGGCATATATTCGATTTAGCATTGCAAGGACATTCAAGAAAGCGAATCGCAAGAATACTTCGAGATGAGAAAATCCCTTCTCCTGCTGCATATGCCAAAATGAATGGTTGTGTGCGGTACGAACAGTATTTAAACATATACGATGATGATTGCATGTGGTGCGATAAAACTGTCGGTGATATGCTAACCTCAGAATTCTATATCGGGAGTAATGTTGCCAACACAACACGCAGGTCGTTTAAGACAGGTAAATGCGAAAAGCTTCCCAAAGATGAATGGATTATAGTACTCGATAAACATGAAGCCATTATATCCAAAGAAGTCTTTAACAGAGTGCAAGAACTCTTGAAAAGCCGCAGTCGAGGCACCAAGATGGAAACCGTACAGATATTCAGCGGCTTGATAAAGTGCAAGGATTGCTCAAGAGCAATGAATTATGCCGGAGGTAAAACCCCCATATATACATGCGGTACATATCGCAACAAGGGCAAAGAATACTGCACTTCACACTACATCCGCTACGAAGATGTCTATAACTGTGTACTGTACGACATCTACGAAAAGACCTTGATGCTTCAGGAAGATAAAGATGGATTTTATCAAGCGGCATTAAAATGCAACGAGAAGAAAATCCAAGAGGAAACCCGTTATCAACAGGCAAGATTAAAAGACCTGAAGAAACGATATGATGAGCTTGATATTCTCATACAGAAAACTTATGAAAATTCTGTATTGGGCACATTACCTCAAGAGAGAATGACAATGCTCCTGACCAAATATGAAGAGGAACAAGCTGAACTCAAAGCATCAATTGAGGAGATAGAAACGGAACTTAAAACCTATCATCAAAGCCAAAATGATGCGAGAGATTTCACCGAACTCATTAGCAAGTACATCGGCATTAAAGAACTTACTGCCGAAATCGTAATTGAACTCATAGACAAAATTGAAATCGGTGAAAAATATATTAAAGATGGTCAGACATATCAAGACATTGATATTCAGTACAGATTTGTCGGCAAAATTGCCGCTTAAGAACAAACATAAAGTGCGGAAGAACAGGACTTCGTTAAACGAACTTCAAGTCCCTTCAGCCGCACCACCGACAAAAAGCTTATGGGTTACTTCCTGCAAGCTTTTTTGTTTTTACCGCCAACTTTAATTACAAATCATACTTCGCCTTTAGCTCGTATTCTTTGGAAGGGACTCTCGGCTACAAAACAATTCGCTGGATTGTTTTGCCGACGCCTCGTCTTCACCTGCACCAAACAGTAAAGGCGGCAGGTTTTATGCAAAACCTGCCGCCTTTATTTTCATTTTTATAATGCCTCTGCATACTCGTCAATATCAATAACTGTATTACTAAGGCGTGAATCTTCTGCCGCGAATGATATGAGGTGATTTAAATATGATGTGCGGGCACTGTTGATTGATTTGCTCGGCTCTTCGCCATTGAAATATGAAATGAGTTCTCTCATAATTCCCTCATCACCGCCGCCATGTCCTGAATCAATGTTCAGCCCCATTTTCTCGAGCTGATATTCCTTGGTTTCTCTTGTAGCAAAAGAGAATATGCTAATCTTATTTTCTTCCATTGATGCAATGATTTCGCCCTTTGTTCCGAATATTCTGATATCTCTTGCACCCTTATTAAATGCGCTCATTGTAAACGAAACTGTGCATCCGCCCTCAAATTCCATATTTACAACCTGATGGTCGACTACATCATTATCACAATCATATACGCATCTTCCGTAAGGGCCGGTCTTTAACGCCTCCATTACATCTTCAATCGTAGGCTCAGGCTTGTTTGTAACCATCTTTCTTCTATATATAGAATCCCATTCCTGACACTCACAATACTGCCAAACCGCATCATAGAAACAAGTATCAACATGCGGGCATCCATCTGTACAACGCGCAGGTGCACCCTCGGGCTTGTTCTCCTTTGTAAAGTGAGTAAGCGAACCGAACGAATGAACCTTTTTACACGGCTTGCCAATGAGCCATTGCAGAATATCTGTATCGTGACAGCACTTTGCAAGTATCATCGGTGTAGATTCGTCCTTTCTTCTCCAGTTGCCACGGACAAAGCTGTGTGACTGGTGGAGGTTGCCTACATTCTCCATATGTATTATCGACATAATCTCACCGATTTCGCCATCATCAATAATATCTTTAAGTTTGCGCCAGAAAGGTGTGTATCTTAAAACGTGGCAAACTACCACTTTTACGCCTTTCTTCTCGGCTGCTTCGGTTATTATTTTACATTCCTCGGGCGTGGGCGCCATTGGCTTTTCAAGCAACAGGTTATAGCCCTTTTCTATCATTGCAAGAGCAGGCTCGGTATGCATTTTATCCTGAGTTGCAATTATTGCAAAATCCGCAAATTTCGGCATCTCCGCTATCTGCTTCCAGTCAGTAAACACCATATCGTCAGAAAGATTGTGCAGCTTCTGTGCATGCTCGCGTCTTGCATCACCGGGCTCGGCTATTGCAACTATATCAAGCTCCTCGGGATGCTTTGCCGCATAAACAGCATAGCTACCGCCTCTGTCGCCGTAACCTAAAACAACCGCTGTAAGTTCTTTCATAATAATCCTCCACAATTTAAAGATATGCACGCATTATATCATACACAAACTTAAAATTCTATATGTTTTTGTATATATTACTTATAAATTAGTGTACTATTTTACAGTTAGTTAAGAACCCCGCCGAGCATGTCGATATCTCTCTCTATCTTCCGTTTAAGTTCGAGATTTTCGGCATCTGACAGAGTGACATCCTCTCTTAAAATCTCTTCTGCCGCATCACGCGCAGAACGTAAAAGTTCCATATCGGCAGATAGGTTTCCTACCTTCATAGAAGGCAACCCATGCTGGCGCGTTCCCAAAAATTCACCGGGGCCGCGGATTTCCAAATCCTTTTCTGAAATTTTAAATCCGTCGTTGGTCTCACACATAATTTTCATACGCTCTGCTACAGCGCCCCCTGTCGTCGAATAGAGCATTATGCAATAAGAGTCGTGTTTTCCTCTGCCTACTCTTCCTCGCAGCTGATGGAGCTGTGAAAGCCCGAATCTCTCGGCATTTTCTATCACCATAACGGTTGCATTGGGCACATCGACGCCAACCTCGACTACCGTTGTGGAAACCAGAGCCTCTATCTCACCTGCACTGAATTTTGCCATAATTTCATCCTTTTCAGCAGGCTTCATTCGACCATGCAAAACGGCAATTTTTCTGTTTTTATATGCGCCTTTTTTAAGTTCGGCTATATATTCCTCTACCGCAATTGCGTCTATCGCCTCGGACTCTTCTATGAGCGGACATATAAAATACGCCTGTCTGCCCTCATCCAATTTTCCAAGCACAAAATTCTCAACCTTTTTACGCTGACTCTCTGATACCGCCATTGTTGAAACGGGCTTTCTGCCGGGCGGAAGCTCGTCTATAACAGATATGTCAAGGTCACCGTACAAAATAAGCGAGAGCGTTCTCGGTATCGGGGTCGCAGTCATAATAAGGGTGTGTACATTGCCGCGGTCGCTGAGTGCCGTTCTCTGTCTTACACCAAACCTATGTTGCTCGTCGGTTATGGCAAGCGCCAGATTGGGAATTTGCACCTTCCCGGTAATGAGCGCATGAGTTCCTATAACCACTCTTGCCTCTCCGCTTGAAATAAGCTCAATATTTTTCTTGCGCTCTGCCGCATTTTGACTTCCCGATATATATGCCGTCTTTATCGAAAAAGGTTCAAAAAGCTTCGTAAGCGTTATATAATGCTGCTTTGCAAGAACTTCTGTCGGTGCCATCATAACGGCAGTATATTCCGCCTTAACGGTGGCATACATAGCCGCTGCCGCAACCACAGTTTTTCCCGAGCCTACGTCACCCTGCACAAGTCTGTTCATCGGCACTGCTTTTTTAATGTCTGCTGATATTTCATTTATAACTCGTTTCTGCGCATTCGTAAGCTCAAAGGGTAATCCCCTTGCAAAATCTGCGATACATTTTACATCGAATATCTGTGGTGCAATTCTCTCCTTTTTATATGTTTTTGCAGATGCTATGCCCGTCTGCAAAATTAGGAATTCTTCAAATGCAAGAGTTTTCCTTGCCTCTTCAAAGGCATCAAAGCTCTCTGGCGAATGGATGGTACGTATCGCAGAATCTGCATCCATAATGCCGTACTTATCTCTTATTTTTTGAGGAACAATATCCTTTACTCTTTCATCAAGTCCGCAAAGAGCCGCATCCACCGCCGCCCTGATATGTTGCTGCGTAAGGCCTTTTGTGCAAGGGTAAATCGGAACAATCTTGCCTGTCTTTGTTCCCTCTGCTCCCTCTGCTTCTATGAGCGGGTTTACCATTTCCAGAAGCATTCCGCGTCTGTTTACTTTGCCGAAAAATGTGAATGTTTCTCCGCCCGAGAGCGCCTTTTGCACATAAGGAGCGTTAAACCATGTCAGATTTAAAATTCCTGTACCGTCGGACACGCGCGTCTGAACAACCCTTGCACCCGTTCTTGCGCGAAACATACGCACTCCGCCTGCAAGCGTTGCTCTTACACAAACACTCTCGCCCTCTTCTATTTCACAAATCTCTCTTATATCCGTTCTGTCTTCATAGGCCCTTGGCAGATACCTTAAAAGCTCCCCTATATTGAACACGCCAAGCTTATTAAAAAGCTCGGCGCGTTTTGAACCTATTCCTTTAAGATAACGGATGTCGGTACTCATATCAAGCATAACCGCACCATCTCTCCGAATTATTCTACTGCTATCATATAATAGTAAACAGGCTGACCGCCGTAAACTACCGCTACATCAATATCATTATGCTTTTCTGCAACAACGTCTGCAAGAGCGTTTGCCGTTTCTTCATCGGTGTCTGCTCCGTAATAGAGAGTGACAATTGCTGTTTCCTCATCTACCATAGCCTCTATAAGCTCTTCAGTAACGGAATTTAAATCTCCGCCTATGTTGTTTATATCACTGCCGAGCATACCCATTACGTCGCCCTCGTGTATTTCAAATCCGTTTACCGATGAATCGCGTGCCGCAAATGTAACCTGTCCGCTTTTAACTGTTGCCATCATTTCTTTCATTGCCTCGGTGTTTGCATCCACCTCTGCTTCGGCATCAAAAGCCAGCATTGCTGAAATTCCCTGCGGAATGTTCTTGGTGGGAATAACAATTACATTCTTGTCGCTTATATCGTTTACCTGCTCTGCCGCAAGAATTATATTCTTGTTGTTAGGCAATATATAAACTGTTTCTGCAGGAACTTTAGAAACTGCATCGAGCAAGTCCTGAGTACTCGGATTCATAGTTTGTCCGCCCTCAACGATATTGTCAACATTGATGCTCTTAAACACCTCCGAGAGTCCTTCGCCCGCCGATACGGCTACAACGCCGTATTTCTTAAGCTCAACAGGAGCCTCTTCTTTTGCTGCCTCTTCTTCCATATTCTCGCTGTGCTGGTACTTCATATTATCCACTTTGATGTTGATAAGCTCACCCAATTTGAGTGCCTGCTCCATTACAAAGCCCGGATGGTTCGTGTGGATATGTACCTTAACGATATCCTCATCTGATATAACCAACATACAATCACCCTTGGGCGATATTGCGGCTTCAAATTGATTTGTCTGTCTGTCGGGCGAGGATTTCTGTATAATAAATTCTGTGCAATACTGGAACTTTATATCTACATCCCCAGCAGTGCCAGACACCGCTTTTGCAGCCACAACACCCAAGCCGTCTTTAGCTTCCATTACCTTGCCTTCGCGCAGAACATATGCCGCGCCCTCAATCAAAGTAACTACTCCCGCTCCGCCTGCATCTACAACGCCTGCCTGCTTGAGTACGGGCAAAATTTCGGGGGTTCTGGCAAGACTCTCCTTACAAGCATTTAAGATAGCAAAGAAAAACTCTGCTGCATCTTCAAAATCCTGATAATTCTCCTCTGCAAACTCAGCTCCCTCACGGATAACTGTGAGGATTGTTCCCTCTGTCGGTTTCATTACCGCTCTGTATGCTGTATCGCGGCTTCCGCATATCGCATCTTTCAAATCCGCAACGGTGATTTCCTCTTTATCCCCAAGAACACCCGCAACACCTCTGAGTATCTGCGAAAGAATTACGCCCGAGTTACCTCTTGCGTTTCGAAGCGATGCCTTAGCAAGAGCAGATATCATCGCTCCCGCTGTTTTATTCTCCTCCGCAAGTGCAGCACCTGCCGCACCGCTGAAGGTAAGTCCCATATTTGTTCCTGTATCACCATCCGGAACAGGAAAGACATTCAGGTCGTTCAATGCCTTTTTGTTATTCTGCAAATTATTCGAGGCAGACTCAATCATCATCCGCACTTCGCTTACGTTTATATTTCTCACTGTTTTTCCTCCTCGGAGCTATTCTGCTATTTATTGACGCGGATGCTCTCTACGTTGACTGTTACTGAACCTACTTTAAGACCTGTTGTCTCTTCAACACGATAAGCTACATTACTCTTTATTATATCTCCCACCGTGCTGACATTAACTCCATATTCCATTATAACATACAAAGTAAGGTCTACCGTGTTGCCCACAACCTTTACCTTTGTTCCTTTATCCATATTCTCAAGCTTTAAAAGCTTGGCAAGCCCATCCTTGC
Source organism: uncultured Clostridia bacterium (assembly GCA_937911665.1). Lineage (GTDB taxonomy): Bacteria > Bacillota > Clostridia > Monoglobales > Monoglobaceae > UMGS1820. The sequence goes on from CALDQB010000039.1 coordinate 18,373, forward strand.
CCGAGCGAGCAGCCATTCCTACTACGCCGTAGCATTTTGTTGCCTCATATCCCGCAAGATTTGCTATTACGTTATTGGATATTTTTATCGTACCCTTTTCGTTCTTTATCTCTGCTGCCATTTTTATTCTCCTTTCGGTTTTACATTTATGTTTACTGCATATTTACTATATGTATACCTCTCTCCTCTGCATTATCTCTGTCAAAAGAATGACAAGTAAAAATAAGTGCCTGACGCAGAGTCGAAATCGTTTTCAGAAAATCAAGAGCAGATGCGGCACGCTCATCATCATATACCGTCAAAATATCGTCAAGGAAAAGCGGTGCGCCTCCTCCTATGAGCTCTGCCGACGCAATTCTGAGGGCAAAATACAACTGCTCATAAGTTCCGCAGCTTAAGTATTCCGCCTCAATCGGAGCGCCGTCATTATATACTCTCATTCGGTAATCCTCTGAAACCTTAACTTCATTATACCTTCCAGATGTTAAATAGTCAACAATTTCATTTACTCTGTTGTTAAGGGCGGGTGCAAAATTTCTTCGCCATTCATCGCCTGCACGGCGGATGCCGTCTTCTGCCGCTTCGATTATTTCCATACGCCGCAAGCATTCCTGCATTTCGCTCTCAACCAAGAACAGCTCTGTCTCAATATCTGCAGGGGTAAGCTCGATTTTCACATCATATGCCATCTTGCTTTCAAGTCCCCTTATCTCTGATACAAGCTCTATCTGGCGTTTTCTTTTTTTATCAAGAAGCTCCTCTGTTTCCTCTATGGGAAGAATATCGGTCATATCCAAACTTCCGACAAGCCCTTTTAAATCATCATAACTGTCCTCGCCCAAAAAGCCTTTTTTTGCATTTTCAAGACTTGCTGCGATTTCTGCCTGTCCGCACGCTCGGTTATAGAGCATCATCAAATCCGCCGCCGAAGACACCCCAAACTTTGAAAGAGTTTTGTCTTTTTCCTCTTCAAGCTCTTTCAGCTCTGCCTGAAGCTTCTGTCCGTCAGTTTCCATCTTTATCTGTATATTTTTGCAGTTTATTGCCGTTTTTATTCCGACAAAGCCGCATACTGCAGATATTACCAAAACTGCCATAGCGATTACTGTCGCTATATAGTTTGCATTTATTCCAAAAAATATTGCTGCAAAAAGAGCGATTACAGCAGCCACAATTCCGCCGCCTGCCATCATTGATATAGCGGTGCTCTTTTTTATATTTTTTTCTTTTTCTTCTTTTAAACTGTTTTCTGCCAAAGCCTTGACTTTATCCAGCTTCTCTTCTGTCTCAAACATTTTATTGACGTCTTCCTCGGAAAGCCCGAGTCCTTTGATATAATCATCGCTGTTATATATCTTTTCAAGCTTTTGAGTACATTCATCAATATTCTTAATTCTCTCCTTGACCGCCGCCAGACGCTCTGCCTCACGGCTTTTCTTAAAGCTCTCCTCAAGCTTTGAAATCTCAACCGAAAGCTCTCTCTGCTCATTCTTTGCGGCAGAAATCATCTCTTCTGTCTTTTCGGTTTGAGCAAGCCTTGTACCAAGCTCATATTTGGCACGGCGCAGTTCCTCTTTTCGCTCTGTAAGAATATCAATTCTGCCCTTTGCACTTCTGCCGTCACCTGCTTTAAGACGCCGTTTTTCTCGCCTCAACAGCGAGAGCGCCGACTCTACCGAGATATTCTCATCTGCGCCTGACTGCAGGTTCATAAGTCTTGCGGTCAATTCTTCATCGCTTCCGTCTATTAAAACTCCGCCCTGACGTATCCACATTGTCTTTTCAAAAACTCCACACGGAATTCCAATCAGCTCTTCGCCAATATTCTCACCAAAATCATTGATAAGCTCACCCGATATCGCATCGCGTATCTCGGTCTTATCCCCCGACGCAGTCTTTCCAAAGCGTCTGTATATCTCTATACTGCGCCCGTCTGTACGAAGCCTCATTATTCCTTCGGCACGTACAGAATTCCACGGAATAGCTCTCTCCCTCTCTTTAAGGCTCTCACCCTTACTCTTTCGGGTCGGCATTCCGTAAAGCATCGCCTTTATAAAAAGCTGAATTGTGGACTTTCCCGCTTCGTTTTTTCCATATATCAAATTGAGTCCTGATTCAAAATTTATTTTAAATCCGTCAAATTTTCCAAACTTTATCAGTTGTAATTCCTCAATCACAACTTTCCCTGAAGCATTTGAAGATGTCATCATATGTCACCTCCAAGTAACGCCTCAAGCCCTAAAAGTATTGCATCTTCTGTCAGTTCACTGTCTGCGTCATTGCTTTTCATAATTCTCACAAACTCACCGCAGATGGTGTTTTGCTTTGCAATTGAATCTATATCGTAATCGTTTTTTGTTTCGTCACGGAGCTCGAGATAATTGATATCTCTCCCCGCCTCTTCTTTTACTATGTCGGTGCTCAAAAATCCCGACTTTATTCTGCCCTTTAAAATAATTCTGTACATATCCTCGTAACTTCCGGCTTTCAAAATGGCGTCACGAACGATTTCTGCCGCACCGAAATTATCTTCCGCACCGCTTATGTCAACCTCTGCACGATACATTCTGCGGATGCAGGCTCTTTCAAACTTAATGTCTGCTACGCCGTTTTCAACTGTGCCTGTATAAAAACCCATATCCCCGCACTCATCAAAGCCTCTGCCCTCGGGGGAACCCGGATAGGCATAGTATGTTTCTCCGCATCTTTCAATTTCTGTTCTTTTATGGATGTGACCGAGAGCAAGATAATCCGCTCCGCACTTTTCGATAAATTCTTTATCTATTTGATTATAGCGGCTCTCTGCTCCCTTTGATGTAAGGTCGGCATGAACAAGAATTATATCGGTTACGCCGTCTTTCTTCTCTATCTGCGGAAAGGTTATTCTGTTATCACAAAAGCTCTCCGAAAAGCTCGCGCCAAACACCCTTGTCCTAAGCTCAGTCAGCTCTACACACTCCGCCGCGGTCGAAAAAACGTGAACATTTTCGCCCAAATCCTCGGTTGCATAAACCGAGGTCGGTGTATATGCGTCGTGGTTTCCTGCGGCTATAAAAACTCTTGTGTTTTTTATTTCCGCAAACTTTCTCTTTAAAAAAGAAACTGTTTCTGCCGACACAGATGCACCATCGAACAAATCGCCCGCAATCAAAAGTATATCAACCTCTTTTGCGCGGTCGAGTATGCCCGACAGACAGCGAAGAACCTCTGCGCGACGCAGCTTTGCCCGTTGCGCATCAAAATGTGCAGAAAAAGCAGAATCTAAATGGATATCCGCAATATGCAATATTTTCGGCATTGGCCCTCACCTCTTTCGGCTTTAAAACAGTTTCGGTCCGCTTCTTATTCTTCCTCGGGCATCTCCCAAGTATGATAAACGTTCTGCACGTCATCATTCTCTTCGAGCATATCGATGAGCTTTTCCATCTTCTTGATGTCGTCTTCGCTCTCTAAAACAGTTGTTGTCTGCGGTATATAGTTAATCTCCGCCTGAACAAAGTTATAGCCCGCCTTATCAAGAGCGTCACGTGTACTGCTGAAATCCTCGGGAGCGGTCATTATCTCGTAGCATTCGTCCTCTACGTTGAAATCCTCTGCCCCCGCATCGAGTGCGTCCATCATAAGTGTATCTTCGTCAATCCCGTCTGCCTTTTCAATAACAATCATACCCTTGCGGTCAAACATAAAGCCTACGCAACCCGTCTGACCGAGGTTTCCGCCGTTTTTATCAAAGTAATGGCGCAAATCCCCCGCAGTTCTGTTCTTGTTATCCGTAAGTGTTTCTACTATTACGGCAATACCGCTCGGGCCATAGCCCTCGTAAACCATTTCAAAATATTCGTTGGTGCTTCCCTCGCCCGATGCTTTTTTGATGCTTCTCTGAATGTTATCGTTCGGCATATTGTTTGCTTTTGCCTTTGCAATAACGTCTCTGAGCTTTGAGTTACTGTCGGGGTCAGGGCCTCCCTCCTTAACCGCAACCATAAGCTCACGGCCGATTTTGGTAAAAATCTTTCCGCGCTTTGCGTCGATTGCGCCTTTCTTTCTTTTAATGGTAGCCCATTTCGAATGTCCTGACATAAATGAAAAACCTCCTGAATTTTACTTCTCTTTCGCGAATTCTTTATTGTTAAATCTAATACGAACGCTTGTATCCGCCGCTTCGCTTTCCTTCGTTACTGCGCTTTAAATCCTGAAACTTCTCGTCGCTGTCCTGCTTGAACTTCTGAAGCATATCGTCAAAGCTCATCTCAACATTTTTTCTCCCAAAATCGAATTCTTCAGGCGGACGCTTTGGCCCCTTTTCCTCCTGCTTGCGCGGTTGCCTCTTTGAAGGGGCGCGCTTTGCCGGCTTCTCGAAATTTTCTGCGGCTTGCTTTATGGACAAGCTAATCTTTCCGTTATCTGCGCCTATAACCTTTACCTTGACAACGTCGCCCTCTTTGAGGTGTTGGCTGATGTCGCTGACATAATCGTTAGATATTTCCGAAATATGTACAAGTCCCGTCTTTCCACCGTCCAGCTCAACAAACGCACCAAACGCCGCAATTCCTGTAACCTTTCCTTCCAATACTGTTCCTACTTGAACCTGCATAATTTTTGCATTTTCCTTCCTTGAGGAATTTTCCTCTTATGTATAATTTGTAATTATAATTCTCACTCGCCGCTCTTGTTAGAGTCCACAAACACACGCTCATTCGGGAAGACAAGTCCCAGCTCTTCTCTTGCGAAACGCTCTATATAATCGGGGTCGCTCAGGCTTTCTATCTGCTGCTTGAGCTCCTCTGACTGAGCGGTTGCCTCTGCAATGTTCTGCTCGAGAACCTCTATCTCCTTCTGTTTTTGGTTTATCATGGTCTGTTGCCATACCATAACATAGATAAAATATGCCGCCGCGAGAAGCAATACTGTTGCGATTATTATTTTCTTAAGATTGTGTTTGCGCGGAGATTTCCCCTTTTTGTTGCTCTTTTCAGGCATATTATCACCTCTCAAGCCGTTCTTTATCTGTTTGAAAACAAAAATACCCTAATCATATACTACTTAATTATATACTATATAATTATATTTGTCAATCGCCGCAAACACAAATTAAATCAACAATTTGCGCCATTTATTCTGTCCCTTTTTTGATACTTTTTAACATTTTTCCCGACGCTCTCTTCATGCATATCCGAGCAGTCACAAAAATGGGTTTTCCTATTGCCGCAACAACTACCCTCAAGGGAATAATCAATGCCCGGAAAACCCTTTTGATACATTTTGAAATAAGCTCATACAAAAGCACTATCAATTTTACTGCCCGCATGCCCAAAGTCCATCTGTATACTGCAAAGCCTAAAACCGTGCTTAAAAGTCCGTAAATTCTTATCTGCCCGTTATTCATCACATACGCGACGACGATTGCCGCTACGCCCGATGCGGCAAGGAATAATATATCCTCTGCATTTACGATTATATCGCTTGTCTTAATTATCAGGCGGCTGACTCGAAGCAAATCATAAGCCGCCCCCAGAATTATCCCCAAGCCAAGCGAAAATATAAAATACCAGGGATATGGTCCATATATTACTTCCATACTCTCACCCATTGTATCATTCTACTTAAACAGTCTGCCGAAAAAGCCTCCGCTCTTATTGTCGCGGACCGTGTCACTATATTCGATTTCATCTATTTCACCCTCTATCACAAGCTGTCCGTCGTCTACGTTGAGTCTGCTTATCCGAAAATCCGCTCCCGTGACTGTCATTGTTCCCATCTGTGTTATCACTACTACCTTTTCTTCATCAAAGCTTTCAACATCGTCAACCCCGCTTATTGTAAGCTTCTCTCTGTTTTCAAGAATTACTTTATGGTTTTTTGTCTCTTCCATAAATCTCACCTCACAAAATTATCCGATATACCTATCCATATTCACTTTCTTTTGATAATATGAGCCTTAATAAAATCCCGACGCAGTTTTAAAATTGCGTCGGGATTTTTTATCTCTTCATAAGCTTCATTACCATTACCGTCATATCATCTTCTATCTCTCCTCCGTGCAGCGTTCTCGCCATTTCCATTATTCTGTCTGCCAGCTCTTGTGCCGGCATATTTCCGTCGGCATCCTCTACCATAGTTTTTATCCAGTTTTCGTATCCCTTTTTCATCTGGAGTCCGTCGCTGAGCATAACTATAATATCCCCCTCGCCGAGTCTGTGCGCAAAGCTTTCTATCTCCATATTCTGCATAACACCTACGGGCAGAGATGCCGCTCTCACAGTTTCCACCCTGCCCGACCTTTTAATATAACTCGGCTCTGCTCCGTTCTTTATAAATTCGGCATCACCGCACATCAAATCTATCACACACATATCCACTGTTGCAAACGCCTCTTCTGCCGACTTCATCACCATTATCGAATTTATAAGTCTCACCGCTATAGTCTTGTCAAAGCCTGCCTCTAAAAAGTCACCGAGCAATCTCACGGTAGCACCGCTATCCCTCGACGCCCGCTGTCCCGTGCCCATTCCGTCGCTGAGCGCCGCCGCATATTTGCCGCCGCTTAAATAGCGCATCACACAATTGTCGCCGCTCTCCTCCATTCTCCCGATGCTCGCTTTGCCCGCTTCTATATAATACCCCTCGGGTTGAGTAAATCTCACAACAACTCCCGTTTCAGTCTCCACCGCACCGATTGCGCACATACGAACGCCGATCACCGACCTCAAAGCTCCTTCTATTCCGTACCTTCCGTCTTCAATCTCTATTTCGGAGGGCATTTCAACATAGGCGGAATATCTGCCTTTTGGACTGACTGTTATATCAAGTGCACCAACCTCTATCCCCTTTGACGCAAGCTTTAATCTGATTTCTGCCTCTGCCTCAGGGTCGGGGCGCTCCTCGCACAGTTCATAAGAAATATCATCGAGTATCTGCGCCACACTTGCAAGCTGTTCCCCTGCAAGCTCCCGATTTTCGCGAAGCTTACTCTTCCATACGCAATTTATCTTATATATTTCAAATAATCTGTTCATCTCCCGCACGATGCTTCGGGGGCGCAGACATCTGCTTGTAAAGCACGCATCTGCATCGCTTTCCAGAAGCTCGCCCTTGCGCTCTGCAATCTCGAGCATTTTAAACATCGACTTATATGTAGAATTAAATCCGCTTACCCAGCAATCTCCTATTTTAGAGCATTCTCTGCACACTCTGTCCGCAACAGAATCAAAAAGCCCCGACACGTCCTCTATATTAGCTATGCTCGCCTTGTCAGACAGATCGAGAAATGTTCCCGCCAAAGTCCTGAACGAATCTGCCGCAACGCCCAGTCTGCCCCTTACATATTCCCGACACCGCTCTTCGTCTGTCTCTTCTTTCCCTATTCCCGTTATACGCTTGAGTACCCGCACCGCAAAATCAGGGGTAACAACCATAAGAATAACAAAGGCAGGGATGTCCGCCCACCCGAATATTATAGCCGCATCAATCCCTGCAAACAGCGTGAACAAGCCTGCGCAAACCGCCACCGATGCAGTTGCAACTCCCTTTCCGTACTTCGCCGCAACACCGCCTGCCGCGCCTGCGAGGGCAAAAACCGCCGTATATTCGGGAATGTTTTGCCATGCGCCCGCAATCAGTCCTATTATGCTTCCGCACAATGCTCCCCAATGCGCCCCTCCGCCTATCGAGAGCATAGCGGTAAGCCATAGCGCCGCAATATTGAGAGCGCTTATATAACCTCTCCACTCTATGCCTTTAAAGCCTACGAGCAAAATCCCCAAGAGCATAAAAAAGCATATCTTCTCCTCTTTATTCATTGTAAAAAAAGTACTTCTTCTGCCGAGAAAAGCTCCTCTGTTCTTGCCGAAAATTTCAACCCCTATCCCTGTGAGAGCGATATCGCACAGAAGCCTTATCCACCCTCCTGCCGAAAACCCGCTCCACACCATCTGCGCCACAGAGCTTACCGCCAAAACACCGCAAGAGGCACAAACTGCAGCGGCAGAAGAAATCTCCGCTTCCTCTCTCCCCATAGACGCTAAAAATACTTCATATAACAGCATAGCAAATATGTATTTTATCGAAACCGCCATATCAAAAAGGCTCAAATACCCAACAGACGCAAGCAGAAAACTCACGAGCGCCCCCCTGCTGTGTCTTCTTTCCATAGACAAAAACACAAGTCCGAAAGGCGCAAGTCCTGTCGCAGGCATCGCCCTTGCAAAAAGTATAGCCACGCATCTTATGATAAAATCGTATGCGCTAAACCTCTCTTCCTTTTTTAAATGTGTATCCTTTTCCTTTACGGACACACAGCTCACTTCCGCTCTCTCCGTCACATCGTTTCTCATCTGTAACACTCCTTATACTTTTTATCGCACAACGGGAACTTCGTTTTTAAACGATACCCCTTATCAGAAACATTATATCCATATTCTTCCAATTATTGTGTCGAACTGCGGAGTGTATTAAACTTTTTTAAAAAGTTTTCGCATCTTTTGCTCTACTGCAGTTTAAGCAAGATGCAAGTTAGTAAAAGCGCTGCTGCAAACCCACCCATTATTATCGCTGCAAATCGCCTTCCCCCCCTCTTTTTTCTCTCCCCTGCTCTCTCTATTGTATTTATATAACTGTTTATAATTTCCTGTGCTTCCGCGACAATCCCTCCGCCCGAAGCGGCGGTCTCTGCCGTAGCCTTTAAAATAAATATTGCCTGCTCGATGGATTCTGACTTTATGTTGCTTATTATTATCGCTCTCTTACTTTTTCTCTCTGTCATAGTCTGCCATAGCCCCTCTTCTATTCGTAAATTTATATACAAATATTCTTGACACAGATTGTAAAATTTATACTCTTTGCCATTTGACAGTGTTTTTTATTTGTGATATAGTTATAGTAAAAATTTTGTTGTTTTTTGGAGGTAATGAAATTGAAGACTAGTATCAAAACGCGCGATATGGTGGTATCTGCCTTGCTTATTGCTATCGGAATACTTATTCCTATGATATTTACAGGCCCTCCCTTCCGCATAGTAGTAGGTCCTTACTCTGCAACTCTTATGGCGCATGTGCCCGTGATTATTGCAATGTTCATATCACCTCTTACGGCTACTTTTACCGCGGTGGGTACAACAATCGGATTTTTCTTTACCGCTCCCCTTATAGTTGCGGTTCGTGCCGCTTCGCATATTGTTTTCGCGGTACTCGGTGCATATCTTATCAGCAAGGGAATACGTGCCATTCTTCTCTGTGCGATAACAGGCGTTGTACATTCAGTTATCGAGGGTATCATCGTTATGATATTCTATGTAGGCGGATTCAGCGCTCCCAACGCAGGCTACACAATAGCTTCTCTTGTTATTATTACAATAATTGGAACCTTTATCCACCATTGTGTTGATTTTGCTATCGCCTATGCTGTCGGAAAGGGACTATCGAGAGCGAAGATGATTCCCCGTCTTCCAAAGCTTTAATAAAATACACAAAGCCGCGACGCTGATGTTCGCGGCTTTTTCTTGACAATGTTATTCAAAGGGCATATAATATGCTTAAATAATTTAATTTAAGGAGCATATATTATCTATGTTAATTGAATTTGATAAGATAGAGATGACCGTACTGCAAAATTTCAAGGGCGGCGATGGGGAACTTTGCGCAAATATGTTTACCGACGAGAATAATAAAATTCTTTTCGGCAGGCTTTCCCCCAGCTCTTCAATCGGTATGCACCCTCACGATGATGGCAGCGAAATAATATATATCCTAAAAGGCAAAGGCTGTGTTCTCTTTGATGATACCAAGGAACTTCTCATCGAGGGCTCTTGCCACTATTGTCCTATGGGACATTCGCACAGTTTGATAAACGATAGTGATGAAGACCTGATTTTCTTTGCAGTTGTGCCTGTTCATACGGCATAAAATTAAAAGGAGTGTTATTTATGACAGACTATAAAATGGCCGCAGAGGCTCTTATCCCGAAGCTCGAAATGCGAAATTTTGAGGTATACTATTGTGATAACGCAAAAGATGCGGCAGACAAAGCGATATCCTTGATTGATAAAAGCGGTACGGTTTCATGGGGCGGTTCCCGAACTCTCGCTGAAACAGGAATTATTGACCGCGTAAAGAGCGAAGGTTTTTCTGTTATAGACCGCTCGCTCGGCACAACCCCCGAGGAGAGCCACGAGATAATGAGACAAGCTCTTCTTTGTGATACATTTTTGACAAGCACAAACGCTATAAGCTCTGACGGAATTTTAGTTAACATCGACGGACTCGGCAACAGAGTTGCCGCTATGTGCTTTGGCCCTGAAAATGTAATTGTTGTAGCAGGAATGAACAAGCTTTGCAATACTCTAAAAGAAGCAGAGGACAGAGCTCACAACATTGCGGCTGTACGCAATGCGGAGCGGTTCGGTCTTACCAAAACGGGTTGCTCACGCGGCACTTGCTCTGACTGTCTCTCTGATGAATGTATGTGCTCATATATCGTAAAAACACGTCGTTCCAGAGTAAAAGGGCGTATAAAGATTATTCTTGTCGGTGAATCCCTCGGATTTTAATTGCCCGTGCGAAATTTCTTCGCTATTGCTTTGAGGCGCACATTGGCGCAAAAATCTCTTATCATTCCTTGCCATACGGATAAGAGAAATCATTTCTATTTGTGCCGACGTATGGCGGCGGAATGGAGATTTTTATGAATATTATTGTTGCAGGCTGCGGCAAGCTCGGCAGAGCACTTGTTAACTTGCTTACTGCCGAGGGCGGACACAACATAACTGTTGTTGACCCGCGCCAGAATATAGTTTCTGATATTGTAAATGAATATGATGTTATGGGAATTGAGGGCAGCGGTGCAAGCCGTGATACCCTTATCGAAGCAGGGATAGAGAATGCAGATATTCTTATTGCGGTAACGGGTTCTGACGAGCTCAATCTCCTCAGTTGTCTTGTCGCAAAAAAGACGGGCGGAAAGGTAGAAACCATTGCCCGTGTAAGAAAGCCCGAATACAGAAAAGAGCTAAATCTTTTCAAAGAGGATTTGGGACTTGCTATGATTATCAATCCCGAGAAAACTGCCGCGAAGGAAATTGCAAAAGTTTTGCGATTTCCCTCTGCTATACAGATTGACACCTTTGCAAAAGGGAAAATCGAGATATTGAAGTTCAAGATTCCTACAGAGTCTAAACTTGACAATATGAAAATATCTGACATAAACTCACACTTTGACTGTGATATCCTTATATGCGGCGTAGAGCGCGGCGAAGATGCTTTCATTCCCGGCGGTGACTTTGTCTTAAACAGCGGAGATATGATAAGCATAATTGTACCCCCGGGTCAGGGCGGCCGTTTCTTTAAGAAAATAGATATTAAAACTCATCGTGTCAAAGATACCACCATCGTAGGCGGCGGCGCCACCTCGTTCTATCTGGCGCAATATCTGATACAATCAGGCATAGACGTAAAAATTATTGAACAAAAGGAAGAGCGTTGCGATATGCTCTGCCGTCTTCTTCCCAAGGCGACAATTATCTGCGGTGACGGAACGGACGATCGTCTTCTGCTTGAAGAAGGACTTGAGCATACCGAATCGTTTGTTTCTCTCACCAACATAGACGAAGAAAATATTATGCTGTCGCTTTTCGTTAAAGCAAAGACAGACGCCAAAGTTGTAACCAAAATCAATCGCATAACATACGAAAATATAATAGACAGTCTTGATATAGGTACTACCGTCTGCCCGAAAAATCTTTCCGCAGAATATATTATGCGTTTTGTGCGTGCAAAGAACAATTCAATCGGCAACAACATCGAAACTATGCACTATATTCTCGACGGCAAAGCAGAGGCTCTGGAGTTTAACATCATTGAAAATTCACCAATCTCGGATATCCCTCTTGAGCAGCTCAACCTTAAGAAAAACACCCTTATCGCCTGCATCAACAGAAATGGCACTATAATAATTCCGCGAGGCAAGGATATCATCCGCACAGGCGACACTGTTATAATTGTAACAACAAACACAGGCTTTTCTGATATAAAAGATATTTTGAAGTAAAGGAGCATGGTTGTGAATTACAAAGCTATTTTACACACACTCGGCTGGGTACTCAACATTGAATCCGTGTGCCTTCTTCTCCCTTTGATATGTGCAATATGCTATGGCGAACCTTATGTTCTTCTGTTTGCCGTTTGTATTGTCGCTTGTCTTGCCGTTGGCGTAGGCCTTACTCTTTTCAAACCAAAAAATACGGCGATTTATGCAAAAGAAGGTTATATAATCGTTGCTCTCAGCTGGATTATGGTGAGCCTTTTCGGGGCGCTGCCCTTTTTCTTTTCGGGTTGTATCCCAAGCTTTGCGGATGCCCTTTTCGAAACAGTATCGGGCTTTACAACAACAGGTGCATCCATTCTTTCGGATGTAGAGGCTCTGCCTAAATCCATACTTTTCTGGCGAAGCTTTACGCATTGGATTGGCGGAATGGGCGTGCTTGTTTTCCTCGTCGCGATTCTTCCCCTTTCAGGCGGCAGCAACTTTCATCTTATAAGAGCAGAAAGTACAGGCCCTGCGGTCAGCAAGCTTGTACCCAGAGTTAAAACAACTGCGAAGCTTTTATACACTATGTACTTAGGGCTTACTTTGCTCGAAATTGTTCTTCTCCTTTTAGGCGGTTTGAATTTGTTCGAGTCCCTGACCTTGAGCTTTGGTACGGCAGGAACAGGTGGCTTTTCCATACTCAATTCGGGATGCGCAGAATACAGCCCGTATATTCAGGTAGTGATAACTGTTTTTATGGTTCTTTTCGGGGTAGATTTCTCTGTTTATTATCTGTTGATTATGCGTAAATTCGCATCTGCTCTGCGCTCGGAAGAGGTTCGTGCATATCTTGGAATTTTTGCATTTGCAACCATACTGATTTGCATAAATATTTTTAATATTTTTGACGGCTTCGGCGAGGCACTTCGGCATAGTGCATTTCAGGTCGCATCCATTATGACGACGACAGGCTATTCTACGACGGATTTTGACCTCTGGCCCGAGTTTTCTAAAACTATACTGTTTATCCTTATGTTTGTTGGCGCTTGTGCAGGAAGCACAGGCGGCGGCATCAAGGTGTCAAGAATTATGATATTCTTAAAAAGCGTAATAAAAGAAATACGGATTGCCGCTCATCCGAAAAGCACCCACAAAATAAAAATGAACGGCAGATTGGTAGAACACGAAACCGTAAGAGCTGTAAATGTATATATTGCCGCATTTGCTGCAATTTTCGGCATTTCTTTCCTTATTATCAGCCTTGATAATTTTGATTTTACTACCAACATCACTGCAGTTGCTGCAACGATAAACAATATCGGTCCCGGTCTTAATGCAGTAGGACCAACCCAAAATTTTTCGGAGTTTTCATCCGTTTCTAAACTGGTCTTCTGCTTTAATATGCTTATCGGCAGACTTGAAGTATTCCCGCTTTTAGTGCTTCTCTCGCCGTATAGCTGGAAATCATAAAAAAATAAAATCCCGATGTTTCGCAAGAAACATCGGGCTTATTTTTTTATTTAATTGGATTTCCTTCTCCGTCAAACAGGGGCAGAGGCTCAAGATATATTATATCATCGCGGTTTGCGGCGTCGCCCTCGGCGAGAACCGCCATTCTTCCAACGATTGTACCTCCTACCTCTTTAACCAATTTTTCAATTGCCAAAAGAGATTCGCCCGTGCTTATTACATCATCAACAATCAGAACTCTCTTCCCGTTCATTGCGAGCATATCACTCTCACCAAGGCAGAGCATCTGCTTGTTCTCTGTTGTAATAGAATTTACATAGGTTGTATGAACATTCTGCATATACAACTTGGGGCCTTTACGAGCTACTATATAATTATTTTCGCCCGCCTGACGTGCCATCTCATAAAGAAGAGGAATACCCTTACTTTCAGCGGTAATCATAATGTCGTGTTCGGGCGCTTTCTTTAAAAGCTCTGCCGCTGATGCCGTTGTAATCTCAACATCGCCAAACATCACAAATGCCGCTATATAAAGATTATCGTTTATCTTACAAAGGGGCAGGTCACGTTCCACGCCCGCTATTTTCATTGTATATGCTTTATTCATACAAAACACCTCTAAATAAATTTACGCAAGGCCCATAACCTTTAATGCAACATAAACCGCAAACAATGCAACTGATACCCACATTACTGCACTGATATCCTTTGCCTTGCCTGTAGCGAGCTTGAGGACAACCCAAGCGAGCATACCGAACATAATGCCGTTTGCGATTGAATATGTCATAGGCATCATAACGATTGCAAGGAATCCGCCGATTGTATCAGCGATATCGCCGTCAAAATCCATTTCCTTAACAGCAGAGAGCATAAGCAAACCAACGAAGAGCATTGCAGGTGTGGTTGCAAAGCCGGGGATAGCAAGGAAGATAGGAGCAAGCGGGATAGCAATAAGGAAGAGAATACCTGTTGTAAGAGCAGTAAGACCTGTTCTTCCGCCTGCAGATACGCCCGCACTTGACTCAACATAACTTGTAACAGTAGATGTACCAAGACAAGCACCTGCAACTGTACCTACAGCGTCTGCCATAAGCGCACCGCTTGCTTTGGGAAGGGTGCCGTTTTCATCAAGGAGGTTACCCTTCTGAGCAACACCGATTAAAGTTCCTACTGTATCAAAAATATCTGTATAAAGGAATGTAAACATAATGATTACAAAGCCGATGAAGTTCTCTTTGATAAAGCCAAAGTCAAACTGGAAAAGAGCCGGAGCTGCAAAGTTTGCCTTTATAGCATCCCATGAAAGTGAGGGGATAAGAGAATATACGCCCGCTTCAACATCAACAACATACCAGCCTACAAGCTCTGCAATTATGCCCAATACCCAAGTCGCAAGGATACCGATTAAGATATCGCCCTTAACCTTATAATGATGAAGAACACCAATGATAAGAAGACCGATGATTGCAAGAGCAACCTGAGGTGTGCCAAGATTTCCAAGGCCTACCAACGTAGAATCGTTGTTAATAACAACGCCTGCGTTAATCAAAGCGATAATGGTGATAAACAAACCAATACCTGCTGTGATGCCGAGCTTTAAGTTCTTGGGGATTTTGTTAACAAGTGCTTCTCTGAACTTGAACAGTGAAAGAATCATAAATATGATACCTTCAATCAAGATAGAGGTAAGCGCTACCTTGTAAGAATATCCCATAGTAAGACAAACTGTGTAGGTAAAGAATGCGTTAAGTCCCATACCTGATGCGAGTGCTACAGGATAGTTAGCAAAGAATGCCATACAAATAGTAGCAATTGCAGCTGACAGTGCAGTCGCCATAAATATAGCGGGTGCGCCCGGGCCATCGGGGATAATTCCCAGCATACCGGGGTTTACTGCCAGAATGTACGCCATTGCAAGAAATGTAGTAATACCTGCAACGATTTCGGTGCGGACATTTGTTCCGCGCTCTTTGAGTTTAAATAACTTTTCCATCATACTTCCTCCAAAGTATATATATTTATTTTTTATTTTTTTCAAATACATACTTCTATGATGTCAATCTCACCGCATTTCGCCTTTTAAAGACAATTACACTTATATTCTACCATAATAACCGAAAAATGCAAGAAATTTTATTCATATTTTATTAACATTTGTGTAACGCTTAAAATATTTTTTGTTTTTTCTAAAAAATGCTTGATTTTTCAGCCAAGTAGTGTTATAATATACAAGTTGTTGATAAATGTGCCGCTAGCTCAGCTGGATAGAGCGTCTGACTACGGATCAGAAGGTCGGGAGTTCGAATCTTCTGCGGCACGCCAGGAAAAGACCGCCAATTTTGATTTCAAAATTGACGGTCTTTTCAATTTAAAATGCAAATTTAAGCCATATCTGCCATTTTACAGTTGTATTTTTGATGGGAATATACTATAATTATAATGTTGAAGAGGTGGTATAATGGAAAACAATATATCAAGACAAAGCGGGCACAATTTTATAAAGGGTGCTCTTATCCTCGGTATAGCAAACTTTATTGTTAAACTTATCGGTGCGGGCTTTAAAATTCCGCTTATAAATTTAATAGGCGATGACGGAAGCGGGTATTTCAATGTAGCATATCAGATATACACATTTATGTTTATCGTAGCAACCGCAGGCTTCCCTGTTGCCATTTCTAAAATGGTTTCCGAAAGCATTGCAGGCGGAAACGAAGCGGGCGCACGCAAAATCTTTAATGTTGCGCTAAGCTTTCTTGCCGTAATCGGCCTTGTCGGCACGCTTGTTATGTTCATATTTGCCGACGGGCTTGCCGCACTTGCGGGTATTCCCGATGCAACTCTCGGCATAACCATAATCGCCCCCGCGGTATTTTTTGTTGCCATAACCTCTTCTTACAGGGGTTATTTTCAGGGCAGACAAAATATGTATCCTACCGCATTTTCCGAAGTAATCGAATCTTCGGGCAAGCTCATTCTCGGTCTTGCGGGTGCATATTTCTTTATGCGTATGACGGTTAACAGTTCTCTTTCTTCTGCGATAGATTTCGCTTCAAATGAGGTTTCCTCCCCACATTTGAGAACCGTTTTGGCATCATCGGGCGCAATCTTTGGTGTTACGGCAGGAACCTTCCTTGCGGCACTTCTGCTCACCATAGTATACCTTGTGCACAGACGCAAAACACATCGCTCTGATATCACAACGGGAGAGAAAAACTCTACTATTCTCAAAAAGCTTATTATGATTGCTATTCCCATAACAATCGGCGCATCGGTTTCGAGTCTTACTACTCTTATAGATATGGGTACAATAACACATCGTCTGGTTGTACGTCCCGAAGTATTTGAAAGATATTCATTTATGTTTTCAGAAGGCAGTGAGTTTTTCAAAAAAGCTCTCGCAGAGGGTTGGGCAGGCGCCGAGCTTCTCACCCAGAAAGCCGCAACCCTTTATGGAATGTATACGGGCAAGGCTCTTACGATGTTCAATCTGCCGCTTACTCTTGTAGTTGCCCTCGGCACAAGTGTTGTTCCCGCCATATCGGCTGCGGTTGCACAGAAGAATAATTCTGTTGCAAAATCAGTAACCGAGAGCACTCTGCGCATCGCGACGCTCTTTGCGGCTCCCTGCACATTTGGAATGGCAGTTCTTTCAAAAGAAATACTCTATCTGCTCTTTAGCGATTATAACGCATTTTCGGTGCTTTCGATTTTATCCTTTGCGATAATTCCCGTTGCACTTGTTCAGGTCTCGAATGCGATACTTCAGGCATACGGCAAGGTTTACAAGCCCGTAATCCATATGATTATCGGCGGTATTATCAAGGTTCTTGTAAACTTCTTCTGCATTCCCTATCTGGGAATTGACGGTGCTCCTGTCGGAACAGGCATCTGCTACCTTGTGATTGCGGTTTTGAATATAGTTTCAATTATAAAAGTTGCAAAAATCGACTTTAAATGGAGCAGCTTTATCATAAAGCCCGTCGTTGCGGCGGCAATTATGGGCGGAGCAGGCTTTGTTATGTCTGCATTCCTGCCAATCAGTAAATTCCTGTGCCTTATCGAGATAGGCGTTTGTGCAATAGTATACGCAATTGCAATTTTCGCTGTAAAGGCCATCAGAAAAGAGGATATTCTCGCTCTCCCCAAGGGTGCGAAAATCGCCTCTGTTCTCGAAAAATACAACCTGATAAAATAGCGGAGGTTTAAAATGGAACTCAAGAGCAGAAAATATACTTTTGATGAATTTGTAGAAGTTATAGCAAGACTTCGTGCTCCCGACGGCTGCCCCTGGGACAGAGAACAGACCCACGAGAGCATCCGCAAAAGTATGATAGAAGAAGCCTATGAGCTTGTAGAGGCAATCGACAGTAAAAAGCCTGAAAAAATCGCAGACGAGAGCGGAGATGTACTGCTCCAGGTGGTTCTTCACGCACAAATTGCAAAAGACAACGGCGAATATGATATAGACGATGTAACCGACGCGGTATGCCGAAAAATGATTCACCGCCACCCCCACGTTTTTGGAGAGGTTGATGTTAAAAACAGCGATGATGTTATAAAAAACTGGGACGCAATAAAGCGTGCCGACCGCGAACAGAAAAGTATTGCCGATGAGCTTCGCGGCGTATCCTCTTACATTCCCACTCTTATGCGGGCACAGAAAATTTATAAAAAAGCTAAAAAAGCAGGTTATGAATATTCCGCTGCGGATATTTCCGTAACCGATGAAGCACAGCTTGGCAAGCTTCTGTTTGACATAGCCGTTGCATCAGAAAAGCTCGGCATAGACCCCGAGGTTGCTCTCTCGGGCTATCTTAACAAATTTATAGACGAATTCGAAGCTTTCGAAAAGGAGAAATAATATGCGACTTGATAAATATCTTAAGGTTTCACGTCTTATCAAAAGACGCACCGTTGCAAACGAGGCATGCGACAGCGGACGCGTTTGTGTGAACAATAAGGTTGCCCGCGCCTCATATGATGTAAAGGTGGGTGACGAAATCACCATTTCATTCGGGGCACGGCCCGTATCGGTAAGAGTTCTTGAGGTCAAAGAAAGCGCTTTCAAAGACGACGCCCGTGGAATGTACGAAGTAATAGAATAGAGAGGTAATATTATGCTTGATAAAAAGATTCAGCGAATTAACGAACTTGCCAGAAAATCAAGAGAAGTCGGACTGACCGATGTCGAAAAAGAGGAACAAGCTAAGCTTCGACGCGAATATATTGCAGGCTTTCGCTCGTCACTGACAAACGTCCTTGATAACACATATATTCAGTCCCCCGACGGAAGCAAAACAAAAGTGAAAAAGAAGTCATAAATATGATTTAAAAGGCAAAAACGATTTATTTCGTTTTTGCCTTTTTTGTTGAAAAATATATCGAGAACGCCTGCGGTTTGATATAACATATATAATTATAAAAAATCAAAAATTTTATTTATCCTATGCCACCCACCTATAATTTTTATAATTATGAAAATCAAAAAAATTCTTGAATAATTGCCCTATGCCCATACCGTGGCCAAGCCCCACGGCAAAGATAATTTTTTTGATTTTTAAATGCTACCCGATAATCCCCGCATAGCCCGCTATAATGCCGATTACCGCCGAGACAGATATAATAAAAATCGGGTGGGTTTTCCTGAAAGCAAGCGGTGCCATCAGGGCAAAAATTGCAAGCGATACATAAAATCCCGCATTTGAAAAAGCCTCTGCATTTATTCCTCTTTCAAAAAAGACGGTCTTTGCAAGAGTTATTACAGCGGCACCTATAAGACCGATTGCAGCGGGTTTTAGTCCTGTCATACAACCGCTTACGATTTTATTAGACTTAAACTTTTCGTAAAATTTAGCGACAACCAATATGATTATAAACGAAGGCAGCACAATGCCGAGCGTTGCGCACGCCGAACCGATAATTCCTCCCATTTCCGAACCTACATAGGTAGCAATGTTTATTGCAAATGGTCCGGGGGTACTCTCGCTAACCGCAATAAAATCGATAAGCTCCTTCATTTCTATCCATCTATGCGAAGTTACCTCCGCCTGAATAAGCGGAAGCATTGCATATCCTCCGCCGAATGTAAATAAGCCTATCTTGAAAAATGTGATAAACAGCTCCAAATATATCATATATCCTTCCTCCTCTCTGCCACGAGAGAAGCAATAAGTCCTGTCAGGGCACAGCCTATTATTATATATATCACATTTATATCAAAGATTACCGCTACGGCAAACGCAAGTGCCATAATAATATAGGATATAAGATTTTTCGGGCATTGCCTGTACATCGACCAAAGCGCCTTTACAATAAGAGCGAGCACCCCTGCCCGAATTCCGTAAAAAGCGTACTTTACCGCAGGGATATGGGCAAATCCCCGAAGCAAATACGAAATTATAATAATTATTACAAACGAGGGCAGCACTACACCAAGAGTTGAAAAAAATGCACCCCAAAATCCGCAAGTCTTGTACCCTACAAACGTCGCCGCATTTATTGCAATCGGGCCGGGGGTGGACTCTGCAATCGCGATAATATCAAGAAGGTCATCATCAGTAATCCACTTGTGCTTTTCTCCAATCTCTTTTTGGATAAGCGGAATCATAGCATACCCACCGCCAAATGTAAACGCACCTATTTTAAAGAACGAAGTAAAGAGCGCCCATATGCGACTCATTTTTTTATTATTCAAGAATTTCACGCTTCCTTCTTTTCAATTTCGCCAAGCAAACCTCGGCATCCTTTCAAAACATCTCTGTAGGTCGCCTCAAAATTGCCCGTATACCAGGGGTCTGCTATATCACCGCTATCCCCTGCAAACGACAAAAGCTTTGCCACCTTGCCCTCGGGGTCACCACCTGTGATACGCAGAATATTTCTAATATTTGCACTATCCATACCTATTATGTAATCATATTTTGAATAGTCTTTCTTTGTCATTTGAACGGCAACCTTGCCACTTGAAGAAATCCCCACTTGTTCAAGCTTGCGCCTTGTTCCGTAGTGGACGGGATTGCCGATTTCCTCGGTGCTTGTGGCAGCGGATGCAACATATACATCACACCCGTTCTTCTGTGCCATATCCCTCATAACAAATTCTGCCATTGGTGAACGGCAAATATTGCCGTGGCAGACAAAAAGTATTTTTATCATAACATATCTCCGTTATCATTATAATCTTGATGAACTCATTATAGAATCAGTGTGCAATTTAGATGACACTGATTTTAAATGAATAGTGAATAATGAATGATGAATAATTGTGGTTGAAAATCGCATTGCGATTTTCTTTTCATTCAAATGCGGAGCATTTGTTCCTTAATTCTTCATTATTCATTTTTCACTATTCATTGAGTTCGTTTTAATGAACTCATTATAGCACAAAATAATAAATCTGACAACCATAATTGATAAGTTGCATATTTTCTTCTGATGTGCTATTATAATTATATAAACCTATCCTGATTTGGAGGTAACTATGAACGAAGATATAATATACGGACGAAATCCTGTAATAGAAGCTCTTGAAGCAAACCATACTATGGATAAAATTCTTATTCAGGAGGGTTTGCGTCATACTCAAATAGGATATATACGAAATCTTGCCAAGGAAAAGGGTGTTCTTTACCGCTTCACAGATAAGCGCAAGCTTGACCGAATGACCGACGGTGAAAATCATCAGGGGGTTGTTGCACTTGCCGCAGCACACAGATATGCAGAGCTGAGTGATATTTTAGCGTCGGCAAAGGAAAAGGGCGAGCCTCCCTTTATCGTAATTGCAGAGGGAATAACAGACCCCCACAATTTAGGCAGTATAATCAGAACTGCAAACGCCGCAGGAGCACACGGAATTGTTATTCCAAAAGACAGAAGTGTTTCACTAAATTCCGTTGTGGCTAAAGTTTCTGCAGGCGCAATAGAACACACCCCCGTCGCACGTGTCACAAACATCGCCCAAACCCTTGAGCTTCTTAAAAAAGAAGGGCTTTGGATTGCGGGAACCGCTCTTGAAGCGGAGCAATATTGCTATGACTGCGACCTTAAAGGTCCTCTCGGCATAGTAATCGGCAGCGAGGGCGAGGGTATGAGCCGCATCGTGCGTGAGCATTGCGACTTCCTTGTAAAAATCCCAATGCTTGGTCAGACAGAATCCCTGAATGCCTCGGTTGCAGCGGCGATTTTGCTCTACGAGGCAGTTCGCCAAAGGAAAGATTTTTAATTAGAATGAGGGTGTATTATGAGAATACTTGCAATAGGCGATATAAACGGTCAGGACGGCAGAGAATATATCTACAACAATCTCGGCAGAATAAGGGATAAATACAAAATAGATTTTTGTATTGCCAATGGCGAAAATAGCGCCGATCCCAACGGCATCACCCGCGATATAGCCGCTGCTCTCACAAGCTGCGGTGTTGATGTTATCACAATGGGAAATCACACCTTTGATAACAAGGAATCTGCCCTTGTCCTTGAAGAAAACGGACATATTATCAGACCTCTTAACTACCCTCCCGAAGCAGAGGGCACGGGTTACTCCATAACCGATTTGGGCTATGCCCGTGTTGCCGTTATAAATCTTATCGGCAGAACGGGTATGTCGCCCGCCGACTGTCCCTTTCACGCAGTTGAAAAGCTGCTTCCAAAGCTTGACGCAGAGGTAATCATTGTTGATATCCACGCCGAAGCCACAAGCGAGAAAATGGCTATGGCTCACTTCCTTGACGGAAAGGTGAGCGCTGTCTTCGGCACTCACACGCACGTGCAAACCGCAGACGAACGTATCTTATCGGGGGGCACAGGCTTTATCTGCGACCTTGGAATGACAGGTGTTGAGGATTCAATCCTTGGTGTCGAGAAAAATATCATAATTGGTTTTTACTATAATCCCACAAGGCGTTACCGCTTTGAAAAGGCCACGGGCGAGGTATGGTTTAACGGTTGTATATTTGATATTGATGCAAAGACGGGAAAAACCACCGCCGTAGAACGCTTAAGGTTTAATAAGTTAGAGGTATAATATGAGCTTTTTTCAATATAAAAAAGACGACCGAATATATTTTAAATCCGATATTCTTGATAAACAAAACGGCTTTGTTCATAGCTTTACAACAAAGGCGGGCGGAGTAAGCCATGGCAAGATATCGGGTTTTAATTTAGGGTTTCGCGTCAACGATAACAAAGAATCTGTCTGCGAAAATTACAGACTCCTTGCAAATGATTTGGGTCTTTCTCTTGAGAGGACAGTCTTATCAAAGCAGACTCACACCACCAATATCCGCATTGTAACAGAGGAAGATTGCGGCAAGGGAATTGTCAGAGAAAGCGACATAAACGACACCGACGGACTTGTCACCAATATCCCCGATATTGCACTTGTGGTTTTTGCCGCAGACTGTGTACCCATTCTTCTGTGCGACCCTACAAAAAGGGTTGTTGCCGCCATCCACGCAGGCTGGCGCGGAAGCATCGGAAAAATTTCTTCAAAATGTGTAGAGATTATGAAATCTGATTTCGGCTCCGACCCTGAAAATATTTTGGCTGCAATCGGTCCCAGCATCGGTCCTTGCTGCTTTGAATTCGGGAGTGCGGCACCCGAATATTTTGGCGAAAAGTATTGCTCGCAATCGGCAGACGGCAAATACACCGTCGACCTTTGGAGCTACAATCGCGACCTGCTTAAAGAATCAGGACTTTCAAACGAAAATATAGATGTAAGCCAAATCTGTACCATGTGCAAAAGTGACCTTTTCTACTCCTACCGCTCTCACAAAGATGCGACGGGCAGACAGGGCGCGGTAATTATGCTAAAGGGTTGATAAAATGACCAAAAACCGAAAAATAATTCATCTGGATATGGATGCCTTTTATGCGGCAATCGAAGAGAGGGACGACCCCTCTCTTAAAGGCAAGCCCGTAATCGTAGGCTCTCCGCCCGGGGTGAGAGGCGTTGTTTCTACCTGTAATTATATCGCAAGAAGCTTTGGCGTACATTCGGCAATGAGCAGCAGCGAGGCTCACCGCAGATGTCCGCACGCGGTTTTTATAACGCCTCATTTCAAAAAATATATCGAGGCATCTAATATCGTTCACTCCATTATGGCAGAGTACACCGATAAGCTTGAATTTCTTTCTCTTGATGAGGGTTATATGGATGTAACAGGCAGCGAACTGCTGTTTGGCAGTGCTGAAAAAATCGCAAAAGAATTGCAAAGACGGGTTTTTGAATCTGTTGGCACAACCTGCTCTGTCGGGGTTGGATATTCTATGATGAGCGCCAAATGCGCAAGCGAAGAGAAAAAACCGAACGGCTTTTTTGTTATACGAAGTCCCGAGGAATTTTTTGAGCTTATGAAGGACAGACCCGTGGGCGAGCTTTACGGAATAGGAAAGAAAACCGCCGAGAAGCTCTCCGGTATGGGACTTAAGACCGTGGGAGCTCTTGCCTCTGCATCGCCCGAGAGGCTATCGTCCCTCGGCAATACGGGGATTGAGCTTTTAAATCACGCAAGAGGCATAGATAACCGACAGGTTATCACCGATGCACCCCCTAAATCAATAGGCAGAGAAACCACCTTCTTAAAAGACACTACCGACCGCGAAATCCTCTCTGACACGCTTTTGGTTTTGGCAAACGACATAAGCTATCGCTTATTCCGCAAGGAAATGTGGGCAAAGACTGTCACATTAAAAATTAAATTCGCTGATTTAAAATCAATTACCCGCTCCTGTTCGGGCGAATATATAAGGAGCAGTAAGCAAATTTTCAATGTTGCAAAAGCTCTTTTGGATGCAGAGCTTTTGCCAAAACCCGTACGCCTTATCGGCATTTCGACCTCGGGGCTTACCAATAAAGCTTATGTTCAATTATCTTTCAATAATAACGAAACTACTACGTCAAAGGCGGAGCGTCTCGGTGATACGATACTGAAAATAAAAAGCGAGTTCGGCAAAAACTCGCTCAAGACCGCAAAGGAGCTTTCCGTCGATGAAAGCTTTAGCGACTTTGATGAAATATAAAAGGAGACGCAACAAGCTGAGGCGTCTCCTTGTTTTATTATATTGAACATACAGCGTCGCGGGCGGCAACGCCAACTGCTACATCCTTGCCGAGTTTTATTCCTGCCTCAGATAGTGCACACACTACCGTCTCAAGTGCGAGCGACGGATAATTGTTCTCCTCGCTCAGATGTCCGAGCATAATATTTTGTGTTCCCATCTTCACAAGAAACTCTGCGGCAATTCCCGCATCATCATTTGATAGATGCCCGAGGCGTCCGCGTATTCTCTGCTTGAGCGATATGGGATAAGAACCAATCTCAAGCATATTTACGTCATGGTTTGCCTCAAGCAAAACGGTTTTGCTTCCTTTTATCGCCTCAAACAAGTCCCGTTTAAGTTCTCCAATATCGGTAGCAACCGATATTTTCTCTCCCCCTGATTCAAAGCTGTACCCCACGGGGTTTGCCGCATCGTGAGGAATTGAAAACGACGAAACACCAACGTCACCTATTTCAAAGGCATCACCCGATTTGAAGGTTTTTTTAAGACTTGTGTCTATATTCCCGATTTGCCCCTCCATCGCCTGCCACGTTTCATTTGTTGCCCAGACAGGCAACCCGTATCTGCGCATCATCACGCCAATCCCTGAAATATGGTCAGTATGTTCGTGCGTTACTACTATTGCATCAAGAGTATCAGGAGTAACGTCAAGCTCGGAAAGTGCCGTTGTAACCGCCTTGCCGCTAACACCGCAATCTATCAATATTTTTGTTTTGTCCCCATATAGTAAAGCCGCGTTTCCGCGGCTTCCACTTTTAAGAGAAAATATTTTCATATCTTTCACCTTTTTATCAACCCACGTCGGTGTGCGCTTCCTCCGATGTTACTCTTCGTGAAATCTGTGCACCCAGACTCTTGAGCTTTGTTTCGAAATTCTCATATCCTCTGTCTATATACTTAAGATTAAATATCTCTGTAACCCCTTGCGCTGCAAGTCCCGCTATTACAAGAGCCGCACCTGCGCGCAGGTCGGTTGCATAAACAGGCGCGCCGAGAAGCTGCTCGCATCCGTCAACCGTTGCAGCTCTGCCGTCTACCACTACGCTTGCACCCATACGCTTGAGTTCATCTACATATTTAAATCTGTTTTCCCAGACATTCTCTGTTACAATGCTTGTCCCATCCGCAAGAGTAAGCAAAGTTAAAATCTGCGGCTGTAAGTCGGTAGGAAAGCCGGGATACGGCTGGGTCTTTACATTGGCGCTGGCAAGACGTCCGCCATTTGTGTATATGCGGATTGCTTCGTCATATTCTTCTACGCAAACACCCATTTCCTCAAGCTTTGCGCTGAGTGACTCCATATGCTTGGGGATTATGTTTGTAACCATAACATCCCCGCCCGTTGCAGCAGCCGCAATCATAAAGGTTCCTGCTTCTATCTGGTCAGGAATAACGCTGAAGCTTCCGCCGTGAAGCTCTTTTACGCCCCTTATTTTTATAACATCTGTTCCCGCACCCTTGATGTTTGCACCCATACAGTTTAAGAAGTTTGCAACATCAACGATGTGCGGCTCCTTTGCGGCACGGTTGATAACCGTAACACCCTCTGCAAAAACACCCGCAAGCATAATATTTATTGTTGCACCTACAGAAACAACATCAAGATATACTCCGTTGCCGACAAGCTTGTCTGCACGGAGGTCAACTGATCCTCTGTCAAGTTCATACCTTGCACCGAGCGCTTCAAAACCCTTTATATGCTGGTCAATAGGTCTTACACCGAAATCGCATCCGCCTGGCAGGGCAACCCTTGCCTTGCCAAAACGTCCAAGCAGTGCGCCCATAAGATACGAGGACGCGCGAATTCTTCGAACCGCCTCATAATCCGCTTCGTAACCGCTAAGACCTGTGCAGTCAATCTCAACTGTGCTTTTTGAAACAAAAGCACCCTTGCCACCAAGTTTTATTATTATATCAAGCAATGCGTCAATATCACTTACGTGAGGAACATTGTCAATGCGGCACTTGCCCTTGACCATTATCGCGGCAGCCAAAATAGCAACGGCAGAATTCTTCGCACCGCTGATTTCAACCATACCCTTAAGTTTGGTTCCTCCTAAAATAACTAATTTTTCCATATAGACGCTCCCATCCGCTTGGATTTTATCTACATATTGTGTAATCTGCATTTAATTATAACAATACTTTGGTATAAATGCAAGACTTTTTTAATTTTTATATACCGAGACAATACACCATCGTATTTTATATTATAACATACTCATATTACATTGCCATTACGATAAGATTAAATCTTTCCAAAACATTTTATACACTTTGGCATATTATTAAAGTAGGAGGCATATACAAGCCTTCGATTATCATTTGAATTATCAAGGAAGTGAAAATATGGCTGTAAAAATATTTGTAGATGCAGGGCACGGCGGCAGCGACCCGGGCGCCGTCGGCAACCTGGTTGTAGAACAAGCTGTTAACTTAAGTGTTGCAAACCAGCTTGCCGCTCTTTTGCGTCAGGGCGGATATGAAGTAATGCAATATCGTACCACAAGGACAGAGAATGTCCTACCAGGGAAAAGCGCAGACCTTACCAATCGGGCAAGGATGGCAAATAACTGGGGTGCAGATTATTTTGTAAGTATACACACCAACAGCTCTCCTAACCCCGCGGCAAACGGCTTTGAGGCTTATGTTTATCGGCTGGGCGGCAGAGCGCAGGCTCTTGCCGAGTCAATAGTCCGCTCGTTCGTAAATCGCCTGGGTTCAAAAAACAACGGCGTACGTGCTGCCAATTTTGCCGTTTTAAGACAGACCGATATGCCCGCTGTATTGCTTGAGCTTGGTTATCTCAGCAATCCCACAGAGGCACTAAACCTCAACAGCTCCGCTTGGCAAAGTGCCGCCGCACAGACTATCTATGACGGCATTTATAATTATGTAAAGCCAAATTAAAATTCCGCCCTTATAACAGGGCGGATATTTTTCTGCAAAAATTTTTAAAATTTGACAATCCTATAAAATTCAGAATTTATAAAAATTTTTAAAAAATTTTTTTGTGCGGAAAATCCAAATATATTGTTAATGGAAAATTTTTCTGCAACAACATTTGGTGTAAGCCCTCTTTCCGCAAGGCTTTAGAGCGCTTTTTTGGCAAATTTAGGTGTTGAATTATTTTTTTGTTTCTGTTATTATATTGTTACAGAGATATTACAGATTTTTTTCGCAAGGTTTTTGCGCCTTTTTTTCGGTGTGAATTCTTCGTATATTATATAATTTTATAGTATATTTTGTTGATTTTCGTCTGTTTCCGACTGACGTTTCTTTGGTGCGGTCGGTTTTCAATTATACCGGGAGGAAAAAAGAAGTGAAGGAATTAAATGAAATTTGGAAAAATGTGCAGACGCAGATGTCTGAAGAGATATCTGCTGTTTCTTTTGACACATGGATAAAGCCTGTTCGCGCTACTGCTATAAACGGGGATGAAATCGTCCTTTCTGTAAGCAGTAGTGTTAATAAGAATATGCTTATGACCAAGTTCCGCTCCATGCTCGAGAGCTGTCTTGAGCTTGCCACAGGCAGAACTTTGGCACTCAATGTTGTTATAGAAGACGGCAATTCCCCTGCTAAATCCAAGGCAGAGGTATCTGACCCTATCCGCAGGGAAAATATCTTAAATCCCAAATATTCGTTTGAAAGCTTCGTCGTTGGTACAAACAACAATTTAGCTTGCGAGGCTTCTATCAGCGTTGCCGAATCCCCCGGCGAAAAGTATAATCCCCTCTTCCTCTATGGAGGAAGCGGACTTGGCAAGACTCATCTTTTGCAGGCGATAGGAAACCGCTTTCTTGAGCTTTATCCTAACAAGACTGTCCTCTACACCACAAGTGAAAAGTTTACATATGAGTTGGTTACTGCTATCCGTGAAAAAACCAATCAGGATTTTCGCAATAAGTACAGAAACGTTGACCTTTTGCTCGTAGATGACGTGCAATTTCTCGCTACGAAGGAGCTTGCGCAGGAAGAATTCTTCCACACCTTTAATGCAATTTACGAAGCGGGAAATCAAATCGTTCTGACATCAGACCGTCTGCCGTCTGAAACTCCTCACCTTACCGAGAGACTCAAAAGCAGATTTCAAATGGGACTTTTAGCTGATGTTCAGCCACCCGATTACGAAACCCGCCTTGCTATTCTTCGTGCCAAGATTGAGGAAGAATATTTCACCTTTGACGAAGAGATAATCGAATATGTTGCCAACAATATCCGTTCAAATGTCCGCGACCTTGAAGGCGCAGTCAAGCGTATCCTTGCCTATGCGGGAATAGAGCGCACAAACACAATTTCTATAGAGCTTGCCCAAAAGGCTCTCAAGGAGATTATATCTACTCTCCCACAGCGAAACATAACCATTTCGGTTATAATCGACGAGGTGGAAAAATATTATCATCTGCCGTCGGGCTCTCTTAAAACAGCAAAGCGCTCTAACGATGTTGCATATCCGAGACATATTGCGATGTATCTTGCCCGCGAGGTTTTAAATGAATCCTATCCCCGAATCGGCGAAGAATTCAACCGCGACCATTCAACAGTTATGAATGCGGTAAAGAAAGTAGGCAAAAACCTCAGCGGTGATACAGAACTTGCGGACAAACTTCAGGATTTGGTTAACAACATTCGCAAAAATTAATTTGGAGAAACATTATGAAGCTTAATGATACAATAGCGGCGATTGCTACCCCGAGAGGCTCGGGCGGCATCGCCATTATTCGCCTGAGCGGCGAAAATGCAGAGGCTATCGCCGCAAAAATGATTGTACCATACGGCAACAAAAATATATGCGATTTGGAAAGTCACAAGCTTACACTCTGCCGTGTATATTCAGACAAGGGCTATCTCCTTGATGAAGCTCTCGTTGCCGTAATGCGTGCACCAAAGTCTTATACGGGCGAAAACGTCGTGGAAGTCAACTGCCACGGCGGTTTTTTGGCAGCAGACAAAATTCTTCACGGGCTTTTAGGGTGCGGTGCCCGTCTGGCAGAACCGGGCGAGTTTACAAGGCGTGCCTTTATAAACGGCAAGACCGACCTTAGCGGAGCGGAGGCGGTTGTGGATTTATTAAACTCCTCATCCGTTGCGGGTCTTCACAACGCTGCCCTCTCGGTCACAGGCGCTCTTGCAGAGAAAATCAACAATCTCCGCGCACGGCTTATGGAAATAGCTGCGCATATCTCCGCGGCGGCAGACTATCCCGACGAGGTTGACGCCCCGCAGGACACCATTCTTTCAGGCGACCTTTTTGAAATTCGCGATGAGGTTCTCTCCCTCCTTCGTGGCTTTGAAACGGGCAGAATTTTAAAAGACGGTGTAAGATGTGCCATTGTCGGCAAGCCCAATGTCGGAAAATCTTCAATTCTCAACTCTCTTCTTCGCTTTGAACGCGCGATTGTAACTGATGTCCCGGGTACTACCCGCGACACAATTGAGGAGCTTATAAGCATCGGGGGTATCGCTCTGCGTCTTACAGATACGGCGGGCATCCGCGAAGCCGTTGACGAGGTTGAAAAAATCGGTATTGAGCGTTCGATTGAAAATATCAATATGGCAGACCTCTGTCTTTTCGTTATTGACGCATCCGCAAAACCCGATGATGCCGATATGACCATCGCAGATGCAATAGAGGGCAAGTCATCAATTCTCATACTCAACAAAACCGACAAAGGCTCCTTGATAAGCAAGGCTGACGCAAAAAAAATCTTCGGCATAGGCTCTGACAAAATCATCGAAACTTCAACCCCCAAGGGTGTAGCCGCTCAAGGCATCGACAAGCTCGAAGCCGTGATTTCGGATATGTTTGCTTATGAGAATTTATCAACCGACCACGTGTATATAACAAGCGAAAGACAAAGGGATTCTCTCCTTCGTGCAGACGCGGGTCTCAGTCGCGCTCTCGACGGACTATCTGCAGGGATGCCGTACGACCTCCTCTTTATTGATATCGAGGATGTATTGTCTGCTCTCGGCGAGGTTACAGGCCTTACTGTCAGCGAAGAGATAATTGACAGTGTTTTTGAAAATTTTTGTGTAGGAAAGTAAAGCTATGGATAATTTTGTGAAAATACCTTTTGACTTTATCGAAAAATATGTCAGATTTACAAAGCCTGAATATATTCAGGTCTATTTGTATGTAAAATATATTTCTGAAAAAGACGGCGCTTTTCCCTCTTCCGAGGATGTTGCAAAGGCTCTTGACATATCTGTCGCAAAGGCAGAATTTATTCTTGAGTACTGGGCAAGTCGCAACGAGCTTACAGAGAGCAAATCTGCACTTTTTGCAGAGGTTGCGTCTGCAAAAGCTGAAGGCTCTTCCAAAACACAGCTGATAAAGAGAATCAGAAGCACCAAGCCTGCATATTCGCAAGCCGAAATAGACACGGTTTCTGCAGCTAACAAGCAAATCTCGGGTCTTTTCTATCAGGCAGAGACAATTCTCGACAAGGTTCTTACCGCGTCGGATATGGAGCTTTTATTCTCGTTTCACGATTGGCTCGGTCTTCCTGTCGAGGTTATCATGATGCTTCTTTCATATGCTGCAAAGAGAGGCAAAACAACCAAGCATTACCTTGAAACCGCGGCAATAGACTGGGCAGAAAAGGGCATCGATACATATGAAGCGGCGGAGGACTATGTTTCCCGTCTTGAAGCGGCAGATTCTGCCGAGCACAGCATCCGCTCTATACTTGGAATTTACGACAGAGCACTCAGCTCTACCGAAAGAAAGTATATAAAGCTCTGGGCAAATGAGATGCAAATTCCTCTGGAGCTTATCTCTCTTGCGTATGACAAAACAATAACCGCTACGGGAAAGCTCAGCTATGGATATATGAATAAAATTCTTGAAAACTGGATTTCCTGCGGTTATCAAACCGCACAAGATGTAAATGCCGCAGAAGAAAATTTCTATAAAAACGGGGGCGGCGTAAAACCAACCCATGACAAAAAAGCCAAAAAGAGCGGCTTTAACAATTACGAGGACACCAACAAAACCGATTATGCCGAGCTTGAACGGCAGCTTTTGGATATGTTATCCGAAGAATAGTAAGGAGTGTGAAATATGGACTCTGCTTATTCACTTGCAAATTCTGCGCTTGCAAAAATCCGCAGAAAAAACAGCGAAGAACAAAAAAACAGAGAAGATAAGGTGCGTACGCTCGCACCCGAATATACAGAGATAGAAGCGCGTCTGGCATCATGCGGAGTTGCACTTGCAAAAGGCGTATTAAACGGCGGCGCCGATATTTTAGAAATCCGCCGCAAAATAGAGACGGCACAGGCAGAAAAGGCGGCAATCTTAAAACGGTTGGGTCTTCCGTCTGATTTTCTTGACGAAATATATTCCTGCAAAAAATGCGGTGACAGAGGCTATACCGAGGACGGAAGCCGTTGTGAATGTCTTAAAAATATGGCTTCAAAATATGTCGGTGTCGCTTCCAATCTCACCGATGTTATGCGGAGCGAAACTTTTAAAAATTTCAATTTTTCCCTTTTTTCAAAGCAACCCGATATTAACGGATATTCCATTTTGAGTATAATGAAAAACGCTTACAAAAAGGCAGAGGTTTTTGCAGAAACCTTTGACAGCGAACATTCCAATCTGTATCTTTTTGGAAATGCGGGTACGGGCAAAACCTACCTTTCCTCCTGCATTGCAAACAGAGCAATAGAGCGAGGAAAGTCGGTTTACTATCAGTCGGCGTTCAGGCTTCTTGATATGATGGAGAAACTAAAATTCGGCAGACTTGACGATGAAGAGCTCTCCGCCGCAGAATACGCATCAAGATATGTCTACACGGCAGATTTGCTCATTCTCGACGATGTTGGAACGGAATTCGTAAGCTCCTATTCTTCCGCCGCACTTTTTGATATAATCAATTCAAGAATTATGTCAGGCAAGAGCACCATCGTTTCGTCTAACCTAAATCCCGAAAAGATTGAAGAGATTTATGGCTCGAGAATGTCATCGCGAATGGTCGGCTCGTTTGATATGATAATGTTTTTAGGTGCAGATTTGAGAAAACTGAATAATATGAACAAAAAAAGAAACGAGGATTGTTAATCCTCGTTTCTTTTATATTCTCTCTGCAAAGAGGGTCATTACTTTAATTGAATTTTCTGCCGCCAGAGCCGCAAATTCAGGGAAAGACATACTCGCCTCATCATCACCGCCGTCAGATATTGCACGCAACACTCCGAAAGGAACTCCGTTCCTTACGCAAACGTGTCCGATTGCACCGCCCTCCATCTCACAAACCGCAGCATTGAAATTTTCTACAAGCCACGCCTTCTTTTCTGCCGAACTGATAAACTGGTCGCCCGTTGCAACTATTCCCTTTCGGCAATCAATTCCGCACTCCTCTATACATTCAAAGAGCATATCTGTAATTTTCTTATCACAATCCATTTCTACGGCATCAATTCCGCAGATGTATCCTACCTTATGTCCCAGAGGTGACATATCCATATCGTGCTCCACCACACTGGTTGCCGCTACAACATCACCAATTTTCAACCCCTCGGCAAGACCTCCTCCAACACCCGTATTTACAATCATATCGGGATTGTATTCCATAATCATTGACTGGGCACAGATTGCCGCATTTACCTTGCCCTCGCCGCAAACCGCAACTACTGCCTCTTTTCCGCAAAGGAGTCCCTTTGTGAATGTTATTCCTGCAATTATCTTGTCAATCTTATCGGTCATTATGGCTTTAAGTCCGTCAATCTCGACAGTCATCGCTCCTATAATTCCTATCATTATAATACCTCCGCTCTTTTTCCTTTCGAATATAACAGCTTAAGTACAATTGGTGTCATAATTGATGAAACAACAATCAATAATATTATAGGTGTAAAAAAGACAGGTTCTAAAAGTCCTACGGACATTCCCTTTTGTGCAACGATAAGGGCAACCTCGCCTCGAGTCATCATACCCACGCCGACCTTTAAACTGTCAGGGGTATTTATTTTACATATTCTTGAGGCAAGTCCGCAACCTAAAATCTTTGAAATGAGCGCAACAATTACAAAGCAAGCCGAGAACACAAGCATCGTTGCCGATATCCCGTCGATATTTGTACGAAGACCGACGCTGGCAAAGAAAACGGGCGCAAACAGCATATATGAATTTATCATTACCTTGCTCTCTAT
The DNA here is from genome assembly GCA_937911665.1 of uncultured Clostridia bacterium. Lineage (GTDB taxonomy): Bacteria > Bacillota > Clostridia > Monoglobales > Monoglobaceae > UMGS1820. The sequence continues at coordinate 52,087 of CALDQB010000039.1, forward strand.
ATATTCCGAGTCGTGTATGTTACAGAGAATTACCCCTGCCGCAAAAGCACCTGTCACATCGGCAACACCAAAAAATTTTTCCGCAATATACGAAAGAGCCATACAAAGCGCCAAGCCGAAAATCGCTATTCTCTGTGTGTGTCTGTATCTTGCATCAATCTTTTTGAAAATCTTATAAAATATTATTCCGCCAACCGCGGTTATAACAAAGAACAGAATATTTCTCAATATAACCTCGCCTATCGGAGTGCTTTGGGAATCTGTACCTATTCCTATTACAATAGCAAGTACAATAATGCCGATAATATCATCAATAATTGCCGCACTCACAATTGTAGTGCCGAGCTTAGTTTTAAGCTTTCCCATTTCGGCAAGCGCCTGAACCGTGATACTTACTGATGTAGCGGTGAGAACAACGCCAATGAAAACCGCACGATAAAACTCAACACTTCCAACGGCTGCTACCCCATAAAACGCCATATACAAAACCGTTCCGCAAACAAGGGGAACAAAAACACCCGCGCACGCAATGGCAAAAGATATCCAGCCGACACTCTTTAAATCCTTGAGGTTGGTGCCAAGTCCCGCCGAAAACATAAGCAGCACAACACCTATTTCCGCCATTTGTGCCAAAAAGTCAGTTTGATTTACAATTCCAAGAACGCCCGGACCTATAAGAAGTCCCGCAACAATCTCGCCGACAACCTGTGGAATTTTTATTTTTCTTGCCAAAAGTCCCATCAGCTTTGCCGCAACAATAATAATAGCGATATCTTTAAAAACTTCGTATGCGTGCATAAAAATTACCCCCCGTCATATTAAAAGCCGCTAAACGCGGCTTTTAATTCCTATTTGCCAAGATATGTGAAATGCATATGGTCAACCGTTCCGTTTATCCATGCATTTCCACCCCAAAGCCATCCGTATTTAGCAAATGTCTGAATAACCGTTCCGTCAGGCGGGAAGGAATATACAGATGTTTCGGGATCCCAGAAAGTTCCGACCGTTGTACCGCTTGCATATACACAATAGTTTTCATTGTAGTTAAGGTCTATCGCGGTTCCGTAGTTATGGTCAGAATATACACCGCTTGACATAGCGCTTCTCCACGCATATGCAGTTGCGTCCTTAATGGGCGGCTTGTCGTCCGAATTAAATATCTCTTCAAATATTGCAATTACATCATCTTTGACAACTGTGTTCACCTTAAAGGTAAGCGTTGACGCATATTTTTCGTTGTCCTTGTTAAGTTTCCATACGTTAACTGTAACCTCGGACATATTTGCATCCGCCTCTTCTTTCGAGGTATACTTTACACCATTGGGGAAGATACGAGCTTCTTTCTCTGCCGCCTCTCCGCTTGCGAGTGTCTCTGTATAAGTCTTGAGCTTATAGAGACCGTCGCTGCCCGGTCGCTGAAGCGGTGTTCCGCTCGGCGCGGTAGTAGAAGAACCACTCCATCCCTCTTCATCCTTTGCGGCATCGGGGTTGTCTGCATAACGCAGAGCAACTGTCGCACCGCTCGGCAATGTTATATTTTTTATAAGCGTAAAGATATCTTTTCCGTTTGCATCCTTGGTTTTTCTCAAGGTAGTCTTTATCTGTCCCTCGTAATTGCGTCCGTATAAAACATAGCAACGATATGCTATAATTGCCGCTTCTTCACGTGTTACGGGGTCATTCGGGCGGAACTTGCCCGTATCACCATCACCCGCCATCAAATGATTGTCAAGCATAAACGCAACGTGATTTTCTGCCCAATATGCAATATCTTCTGCATCGGGAACGCCATCAAAAACGCTCTCCGACGGGAAGTACGGACCGAGTACGCCCGCTGAATCCAAAAGGCTCGTAAAGATTTTGCACATTTCCTGTCTTGTAAGAGTGTTAAGAGGGAAGAAATGCCCCTCGCCGTCACCGCTTACAAGACCCGCATAGTATGCCATATTGGGAAAAGCATCCGTTGTGTCATTAAACGGCTGTCTTGCATTTGTAGAAACATTTTCTGTTGTAAGCGTAGCATAAAGATTTACCGCAACATTTACAAAGTCGCTTCTCGATATGGGCGTGTTGAACGCCTTGTTTGCATATTCTTCGGATATGATACTGAGCCTTGTTGCACTGTCTACCGCATCCTTTGCCCAAAAGCTCGGCTCATATGCGGCAAAAACATTCGCAGAGCCACCAAGCATAAACAAGGTAAGCATCAGAGCAATCAGCCCTTTAATCTTTCTTTTCATTGGATATTCACCTCAAAAAATAGAATTTTTGGACATATCTGTTTATATTTTACCACAAAAGCAAATAAAATTCAACCGCCGTGCAACTTTGTTCACAAATTGTTATAAAAATGAATGATATCTGTAAATAAAAATGTTTTTAGAAAAAATGCTTGATTTTTTAAAAAAATGTGGTATACTGTAATAGTTGCAAAAACCAAATACCGCTTGGAGAGGTGGTCGAGATGGTTTAAGGCGCAGCATTGGAAATGCTGTGTACGTTAATAGCGTACCGTGGGTTCGAATCCCATCCTCTCCTCCAGAAAAAAGCATCGACTATTGTCGGTGCTTTTTTCAACGAAATACGCCGATACGGCGTGTGAAATATTGCTGCGCAATGTGAAATAGCTTCGCTGTGAAATATTTCCTCCGCAAATGTTAAAAGCGTATTTCATTTCACAGAAAACGACAGTTTTCTATTTCACAATTTCTCCAGAAATTATTTCACATCAACGAAGTTGATATTTCATTAAAAATCTGCGCCATCTAAACTATTTAGTTTTTCCAGGAAAAAGCACCACATATGAGGTGTACTCCAAAGGACAGTAAAAGGTCGTAGCAAAATAGCTACGACCTTTCGTCATTGTAAAAACAATCTAATTCCCATTTTAAAGGGTTTGTGTCTACGTATTCCCATATTTTTTTATAATCTTTATTGCCACGTATAGTGTGGTCGTGGTAGGAACGCTGCCAGATTGGCATTTTATCGGGACGGATTTATCCGTCCCCTACGATTCTCGTCACACCTGCTTTGAATTTTCCAATAACATTTGGAATATCACATTTTATTGTAGGGGAGGTATTTATCCCTCCCGCTGACCTTATTTCATCCTTTTCCAAATTTGTAATTATCGTATGTATATGATTTGGCATAATAACATATTTATCAACAATCCGTAGGAAGATAATTTATTTTTTGGGACGATGTGGGCATCGTCCCCTACAAGAAAAGGCAGAAACGAAATTAATCGTTTCTGCCTTTAAAATTACCGTTCTTAAGCGCACACCTCGTAAGAAGTGCTTTTTCAATATCTTATTTATTTCTGTGCAATTGCTATCTTTGCTTTTTCTGCGATAGTTTTTGCGTCGAGTCCATACATCTCAAGGAGTGCTGCGGGCTTACCGCTTCTGCCGAATACGTCCTTTGTGCCGACTCTCTGCATGGGAACTGGCGCTTTTTCAACAATAACCTCTGCAACTGCGCTGCCGAGTCCGCCGATTATGTTATGTTCTTCTGCTGTAACTATTGCACCTGTTTCGGTTGCCGCCTTGATTATGATTTCTTCATCAATCGGCTTAATTGTTGCGATATTCACAACTCTTGCCGAAATTCCCTCCTCTGCAAGAATTTTTCTTGCTTCGAGCGCTTCTGCAACCAGCATACCTGTTGCAATCAATGTAACATCTGTGCCTTGTTCAAGCTCTGTACCCTTGCCGATTTCGAACTTGTAATCCTCGCCGAAAACAGTCGGAACGGGAAGCCTGCCAAAACGCAAATAAACAGGGCCGTTATAATCAATTGCCGCCTTTACTGCAAGGCGTGCTTCCTGCGCATCTGCAGGGTTTATTACAACCATACCTGGAATTGTGCGCATAAGAGCCAAATCCTCAAGACACTGGTGTGTAGCGCCGTCTTCACCTACGGATATACCCGCATGTGTTGCGCCGATTTTTACATTGAGGTGGGGATAGCCGATAGAGTTTCTTATCTGTTCGAAGGCTCTGCCTGCCGCAAACATTGCAAATGAGCTTGCAAACGGAATCTTTCCGCAGCTTGCCATGCCCGCTGCAACCGCCATCATATTACCCTCTGCTATACCTGCGTTTACAAATCTTTCGGGATACTCATTTTTAAATCCAACTGTCATAGTTGACTTTGAAAGGTCAGCATCGAGAACTACTACTCTCTCATCACCGCCAAATTCAACGAGCGCATTTCCGTATGCTACTCTTGTTGCTACCTTTTCTCCTATTGAATATGCCATTACGCCTCACCTCCGATTTCTTTAATATAGGCATCGAGCTCTGCTATTGCCTGCTCGTACTGCTCCTGATTGGGAGCTGCGCCATGCCATCCAGCCTGATTTTCCATATATGAAACACCCTTGCCCTTTACGCTCTTTGCAAGAACCAGGGTGGGCTTGTCAGACGCTTTAGCCTGCTCTACTGCTGACTCTATCTGCTCAAAGTCATGAGCATCTATATTGATAACATTCCATCCAAACGCCTCAAACTTTTTGTCAAACGGAGTCGGGTTCATTACCTTTGTAATGTCGCCGTCTATCTGAAGTCCGTTGAAGTCGAGAAACGCAACAAGGTTATTGAGGTTATAGTGAGCCGCAAACATAGCTGCCTCCCACACCTGACCTTCTTCACATTCGCCGTCGCCGAGTATTGCATAAACTCTGTAATCCTTGTTATCTATTTTTGCGGCTTTCGCCATTCCGCAAGCGGTGCTTATACCCTGACCGAGAGAGCCTGTTGACATATCAACGCCCTTTACGCCCTTCATATCAGGATGTCCCTGTAAATAGCTTTCTGCATTGCGGAAAGTCTTTATATCCTCTTTAGGTATAAAGCCTCTCTCTGCAAGAGCCGCATAGAGCGCAGGTGAACAATGTCCCTTTGAAAGAACAAGTCTGTCTCTGTTTTCGTCCTTTGGATTTGCGGGGTCTACGTTCATTTCCTTCATATAAAGATATGTAAGGATATCTGCTGCCGACAAAGAGCCGCCCGGGTGACCCGATGCCGCACTGTAAACCGCCTCAAGTGCCATTTTTCTGACATTTGCTGCGTGCAGCTTGAGCTGCTTAACGTTTTCTGCATTCATTCTGTTTACCTCCGTGGTTGTATATTAATTTTATAATTTTCTTTAAATTATTTTCCAAAGTTGCCCATTACCTCTTTTGCGTCGGTTATTATAACAAACGCTTTCGGGTCTGCAACCGTAATAAGCTTTTTAAGCTGCGGAAGCTGTCTTGGTCGTATCGCACATATGAGGACTTTGCCCTCTTTCTTTGTATACATAGATACTGACGAAAGTCCTGTGACTCCCCTTCCTAAACTTTCATATATCTTTGAAGTGATAATCTGCGGATTATCCGAGATTATATATACAAGTCTCGCAACCCTCATTCCCTCCAAAATTGCATCGGTAATCCGCGCGCTTATAAAGAGAGTGGCGGCAGAATATAATATTATCTCCGCCTCGCCAAAGACTGTGCCTGCAATCAAAATTATTGCGCCGTCAATAATCATAAAAAGCTGCCCTGCCGAGAGGCTTGGCATAAACTTTGAAAAAACCATCACAAGAACGTCTGTTCCTCCTGTTGTCCCTCCAAATTTCAGAACTGTTCCTATTCCAAAGCCCATAATCGCTCCGCCGAAAACAGACGAGAGCAATGGGTCCTCTGTAAGCGGTTTCATATACGAAAAGATTTCTGCGGCAATTGATAAAACTATTGTCCCAAAGACCGAGCGAAACAAAAACCGCCCGTCAAAGCAGATAAAGCCGAGTGCAAATATAGGTGCATTTATAATCAGTATAAGCGTGCTTATGCGAATTTTTGTTAAATGATGCAGAACCGTTGCAAGTCCGCTCATCCCTCCAGGTGCGATACGAAGCGGTGCAAGAAATATAGAAAGTGCCGCTCCCATCATTGTTGCACCAATAATTATCCCTGCGTATACCGACAAGGTATTCTTAAAATCCGCAAAGCTCTTTTTGTACATAATAAACCTCCAAAGCTGATATGTACAAAAAGCTTATAATTACTGCTTGTCCTTTTCAAACAAGAGTGCCATCAACTGCGAAATTCTCTCAAAGTCACCTTTTATACAAAGATGCCCTATTAATGCCTCTACCCCTGTTGCTATTTTGTATTCGAGCACATTTGCATTTTTAGGCGGGTGAGATTTCGCATTTCTGCCTCTTCTGAAAGCGGCATCCTCTTCTTCTGTAAGCAAGCCTTCGATGCGATGATAAAACTCCGCCTGCGCGCTCGCCCTGACAAATTTTGTTGCCGCCTTATGAAGATCATTTACTTTATGGTTTCCGTCAGACATCAGATGGGTTCTCACATAAAGCTCATAGACGCAATCCCCGAGATATGCAAGCGTTATCGCCGAATAAAAGGCTTTCCCATCTGTATGTATAGCCGCCGCACTCATAGCTGCAGCTATATTTTTCTCAATATTTTTATTATTATCCATATCTGTTTTTACAGGCGGGTAAGCTGTTGTCCCTGCGGTGTGTCCTTAACGGCATAGCCCATATCACGAAGCTTATCGCGAAGCTCATCCGATTTTGCCCAGTTCTTATCCGCACGCGCCTGTGCTCTCTCTGCTAAAATTGCTTCAACATCCTCGCCGCACTCATCGCCGTCCCTGCTTAAAAGCCCAAGGACTGCACCAAGCTCGCGAATTGCAGCGGCACACTCGGTTGTAACCGATTTAGGCGGGTTTTGAGTGATTATTTTATTAACGTCACCCACAAGTTCAAATATCGCAGAAATAGCATCTGCGGTGTTTAAATCATCATCCATCGCAGAAATAAATCTGCTCTTGTGACCTTCAATTCCCGCAAGAACTGCCTTTTCTGCCTCATTTGCCTCTCTGTCTTCTCCACCGTCGGCAAGAAAATCCAGAGTTTCAAGACAGGTGTAAATTCTGCCAAGCGCAGATTTTGCAGATTCCATCAATTCCTTGCTGAAGTTAATCGGACTTCTGTAATGGGCAGAGAGCATAAAGAATCTTATTACCTCATACTCAAATTCTGCCGCAACATCGCGGACAGTAAAGAAGTTGCCGAGCGACTTTGACATCTTTTTGTTGTCTACGTTTATATATCCGTTGTGAAGCCAGTAGTTGGCAAACTGACAGCAGTTTGCCGCCTCACTCTGCGCGATTTCATTCTCGTGATGAGGGAAAATCAAATCCTGACCGCCGCTGTGTATATCTATTGTCTTGCCAAGATATTTATTCGCCATTGCGCTGCACTCAATATGCCAGCCTGGTCTTCCCATCCCCCATGGGCTCTCCCACGCGGGTTCGCCCTCCTTTTGCTTCTTCCAGAGAGCAAAATCCATCGGATCTTCCTTGTCCTCATTTACGTCTATTCTCGCACCGCTCTCCAAATCCTCAAGCGGCTGATGCGAGAGCTTGCCGTATTCTTTGAACTTCTTTGTACGATAGTATACATCGCCATCAACATTATAGGCATAGCCATTTTTCTCAAGCTCTGAAATAATCTCGATTATAGCGCCGATATTCTCGGTTGCTCTCGGATGAACGTCTGCCTCTTTAATGCCGAGCCCTTTTGCATCTGTAAAATACTCACCAATATACATATCCGCAAGCTCACGCACGGATATCCCCATTTCGTTTGCCTTGTTTATCATCTTGTCGTCAACATCTGTGAAGTTCTGCACAAAGGTAACGTCAAAGCCTTTATATTCAAGATAACGGCGCAGCGTATCGAAAATTATAAACGGACGTGCGTTTCCTATATGAAAGTAATTGTATACGGTCGGGCCGCACGAATACATTTTAACCTCACCCGGAGTTACAGGAACAAACTCCTGCTTGGACCTTGTAAGAGTATTATATAAATAAAGCTTTGTATCAACCATTGTATTTTTCCTCCACTTTCTGTTTAAGCTTATTAAGTTCCGCCCTCAAGCTGCAAAGTTCCATAGAAATCGGGTCGGGAATGTGTATCTGGTCAAGGTCAGGCGCAGGCCGAAGCATCGGTTTTGCCGCCGCAATCCTTTTATTCCCCTGCTTTACAATGTGAGCGGGAACACCAACACAAGTGCTGTCGGGCGGTATCTCGCTGAGCACCACCGCGTTTGCCGCAATCTTACTGTTGTCACCTACTGTAAACGGGCCTAAAACCTTTGCCCCCGAGCCTATTGTAACATTGTTGCCGACGGTGGGGTGTCTTTTACCCTTGTCTTTTCCCGTACCGCCGAGGGTTACACCCTGATATATAGTGCAGTAATCGCCGACAATCGCCGTCTCGCCTATTACAACACCCATACCATGATCTATAAAAACGCCTTTGCCTATCTTGGCAGAGGGATGTATCTCAATACCCGTCTTTTTTCTTGTACGCTTTGAAATCCAGTCCGCAACAAAGTGATGTCCCTTTGCGTCAAGGGCGTGCGCGATGCGATAATTTATTATCGCCTTAACACCCGGGTACAGAAAAAACACCTGTGCCCTCGACCTTGCGGCAGGGTCACGTTCAAAAACGATATTTATTTCTTCCCTTATCATTTTGAAAAAATTCATATATATAATTCCTATCTGTTATATTTGATATCAATATATCTTTAATTATACCCTATTTAGAATATTTAGTAAAGACTTTATTTGCATTTTTTTAACTTTTCTGCTTTCAAATACTGCTTGATTTTTTCATAAAAATGACATATAATAAAATTATATTAAAATATATGCAAAACCTAGAGAGGACTGACCGATATGAAGAAGTTTTTAGCTCTGCTTTTAGCTCTTTCTCTTATGCTTTCCCTTGTTGGATGCTTTGGCAAGCCCGATACCCCGAACGCCCCGATAAGCGGCATTCCCACGGCAGAGGCAGATGATGATATTTCAGACGATGACACAGAAATAAACGAAGACCCCTCCAGAACCGAGGAATCCGACCGAAAGGAAATAGAAAGCAATCTTCGCGACGCAAGGGAACTTATAAAAGACGGATATTTTGAGGATGCCACAATGATAATCGACAGCCTTAAAACCCGCGATTTGACCGACTCTGAACGTGAAGAGGTGTTAAAGCTCCAGAAGCAGATGATAAAGGTGTCGGATTGATACCATAGTCACATAAAGAGGTGTAATTATGGATCCTAAACAACTATTATTTGATATTGGAAATCGCTTATATAAAGCCAGACAGGAAAAAGGCTACACACAGGAGTATCTGGGAGAGCTTAGCGAGCTCACTACTCAAACAATCTCAAATGCAGAAAATGGCGTAAAAGCATTGCGCCCTGAAAACATTATTAAAATCTGTAAAGCTCTCGATATAAGCACGGATTATCTCCTTACGGGGACAGACAGAGCTTCTTTTATAACTATTCCGCAAGACGATTTCGAAAATATGACAGATGTCCAAAAAGAGTATATCCGCACTATTTTGGAAAACTGCATTAAATTATCTAAATAAAAATGACTTTAAAAGGGCGTGACACCTATGTACGACAATCTTAAAACTTCAGTTAATATATCACCGCTTCGCATATCCCAATGGGTAGTGGATAAAATGACAAACGATGCGGATACACCGCTAAAACAGCTTTTATACGGCGACGGACTGCTTCCCGAGCAGCTTGAGGCTTTATATAAAATAAAGCTTCTGGTTCTCCGCGGGAGGGCAGAGGTTCGCAACATTACAGAATTGTATGCCGAAACCGATACATATTCTGCCCTTCGTTATTGTTGTTATGACGCCGACTCGCTTTTAACCTCGGTTGTAAAACAGGTGACATCGCTTTTCAGCGGTAAAAACCTCACAATTTCTCTCGAGTGCAGCGAAACGTGCAAAAACGTTATCTTTGATTTGCGAAGAACATCTCTTGTTTTATACAATCTTCTCTCAAATGCGATTATACATTCAGGGAAAAAAGAGAAGAAAATCTCGGTTGAAGCTTTTATGCGGGGCGACGATTTTGTCATATCGGTAACAGATAACGGCAAGGCTCTTCCCAAATCTGCCCGCGATAATCTCTTTACCGCATTTGAGGCATCTCTTATGCAGATATCCGATGATACCCTTTCTCTAAAAGGGCTTGGACTCTCGGTATGCCGAAAAGCCGCAAGGGATATGGGCGGCGACACGGTTTATGTTCCGTCTTCAAAATATAACCGCTTTGAATTTTATATTCCGCAGAATAATAAACCGCACACCATTTCCGAAACCTCGGTATGTATTCCCGACCCGAACGAAATCGAACTTTATCTGGCAGAAGCTCTGCTCAGTATATAAGCCCCATATTGCACAACAAAAACACAAATGCCCCCGACATATTATGTCGGGGGCAAATCATTTTAATTTGTTTCTATCAGCGCATAATTTCCGTCTTTTCTTTTATAAACAAGATTTGTTTTCGCCGTATCGGGATCGGTAAAGACAAAGAAATCGTGACCCAGCATATTCATCTGGAGTATTGCCTCCTCGGGCATCATCGGTTTAACATCTATCTTCTTTACCTTTATTATTTTAAAATCCTCTTTTTCATCGTCGACCATATCTTCAAAATCTGCACTATAATTCTCAAGAGCATCATCTCTTAAGCGCTTTGCAAGCTTTGTCTTATTTTTGCGGATTTGTCTGTCTATATTGGTAAGGCAGATATCCACCGCCGTGAGAAGATCGCGATTTCGAGCCTCCGAACGTATGAGATACCCTTTATACACAAAGGTAATCTCAACAACCATTTGCTCCTTTTGCTCGGAAACCTGAATTTTGCATTCATCGTCGCCGTCGAAAAACTTATCGAGTTTCTTAAGCTTTGCAACAATCTTTTCCTTGCTGGTCTCCGCCAATTCAACCTGTTTGCACAAAATTTTGTAAGTCATAATCACGCCTCCTGTCGCTTATATTTCCCGCCGAAAGCTTTTTTATCTTCAGGCTTACATATATTATACAACAAAAGCACTAATCATTCAATACATTTTATCTTGTTTTTTGTATAAAATTTACGACAAAATATTATGCAATTTGCTAAATATCAAATGACATCTGCTCTATCCCCGCATCCTCATCACGCATAGGCGCACCCGCCGCAGGGATATTTCTCGGTCTGTATACTTTAAGGTCTGCAAATCGGCTGTCTTCCGCAAGCAACGCCTCGGTTATCTTTGCGCCGCGTCGGAGAGTCATTACGCTCACGCCCTGCGTCGACCTTGTTGTCTTAAGCGATATCTTCTCGGTGTTTGCGCAAATAGCCTTGTCGGCGCTGCTTATCAATATTATGTCCTTTTCTTCAAGAAGATGCATTATTGAAACGACAGGGGAATTAAGCGAATACGCCCCCGTCAACCGCCTTCTGTTTGACCTTGTCGCATATGATGAAACGGGTATTTTTGCACATTTTCCGTTTTCAAAGGCAAAGAGTATATTTCCGCTGTAATCATTCGGCAATATCATTCCTATTATATCTGCTTTTTCTTCCATACTTATAAGGTTGGGAATAAACTCACCGAGCTGACTCGCCTTTCCGTCAGGAATATCGCACGCTCTCATCTTATACGCACTTCCGCCGCCGAAGAAAATAACTTCCGCACGGTTTGATGTTTCAATCTCCTGAACTATTTCGTCGCCGTCTTTGAGCTTTTGCTCACCACTCATCCTGAGTGCCGCAACTGAAATTTTCTTTATATATCCCTCTTTTGTTCTAAAGAGTTTGATTGCATAATCGGGGATTTCTTCCTCTACAACCATTTCCTCAACATCATCCTTGGATATGAGCATAGTTTTTCTTTCCTGCCCGAACTTTTTGCTCACTTCCTTGAGTTGTTTTTCTATTATTTTGTTTATTCTTGCACGGCTGCCGAGAGTTACATTCAGTTCTTCAAGCTCTTCTTTCAGGCTTTGTATCTCTGCGGTACGCTTTAAAATGTATTCCTTATTAAGATTTCGAAGCTTTATTTCAGCGACAAACTCTGCCTGCGCCTCTGAAATGCCGAAGCCATCCATCAAATTGGGCACAACCTGAGCGTCTTCTTCTGTTTCTCTTACAATCTTTATTGCCTTGTCAATATCGAGAAGAATTTTCTCAAGTCCTTCTAAAAGATGGAGTTTATCACTCTTCTTCTCTATGTCATATTCGATGCTTCTTGTAACGCAACGTCTGCGGAAGCGGAGCCACTCACAAAGAATATCATTGACACCGAGAACCATAGGCGAGCCCTCAACAAGAATATTGAAGTTACAGCCAAAGCTGTCCTCCAGCTGAGTTGCCTTAAAGAGCTTTGCCATAAGCTTATCGGGCTTAGTGCCTCTTTTTAAATCAATTGTTATTTTAAGACCGCCAAGGTCAGTTTCGTCACGGATATCGGAAATTTCCTTGATTTTGCCCGCTTTTACAAGGTCAACTATCTTTTCGATTATGATTTCAACCGATGCAGTATACGGAATTTCCTTTATCTCGATGCAGTTATTTTTCTTATCATATTCATATTTAGCGCGAACCCTTATACTTCCTCTGCCCGTCTTATATATCTCCCTCATTTCGTCGGGCTTATATATAAGCTCACCGCCGCCCGGGAAGTCGGGCGCGGGCATAACATCAAGCAAGTCTGCCTCGGGGTCCTTCATTACAAGTATTGTCGCCTCGCAAAGCTCCTTTAAATTAAAGCTGCAAATATTCGACGCCATTCCGACAGCTATACCCTGATTTGGATTTGCCAATATATTAGGAAAGGTGGTTGGAAGCAAAACAGGTTCTTTTAAGCTTCCGTCATAGTTGTCCACAAAGTCAATTGTGTTCTTGTCCATATCACGAAAGACCTCTGCGCACACCTTCGAGAGACGAACCTCGGTATATCGCGATGCGGCAAACGCCATATCTCTTGAATATTGTCTACCGAAGTTACCCTTTGAGTCCACAAGCGGAACAAGGAGCGCCCCATTACCCTCGGTAAGTCTGACCATCGTTTCATATATCGCCTGGTCGCCGTGAGGATTGAGCTTCATCGTCTGACCTACCACGTTTGCGGATTTTGTGCGGTTGCCGTTTAAAAGCCCCATTTTATACATAGTATAAAGAAGCTTTCTGTGCGACGGCTTAAATCCGTCAATCTCGGGGATTGCACGTGAGATTATAACGCTCATCGCATAAGGCATATAGTTCTTTTCGAGCGTTTCGGTTATAATCTGTTTTTCTATGATTGGTTCTTTCGCCATTTGCTTTCTCCGTTTCTTTCTTTTTTACGATACGTCTGTCATATCGATAAAGTTATGTCCGTAGCACGCAATGTGCTCCTTTCTGCCCGCCAGATTATCGCCGAGCAAAAGGTCAAACATCTCCTGAGTCTTCTCTGCATCCCCGGGCGTAACCTTTATAAGTCTGCGTGTTTCGGGGTTCATTGTGGTCTCCCACATCATTTCGGGTTGGTTCTCACCAAGACCCTTGCTTCTCTGAATGGTATATTTCTTGCCCTCGAGCTGCTCTAAAATCTTCGCTTTTTCACTTTCATCAAAGGCAAAATAACTCTTATCCTTATACGAAATCTCGTAAAGAGGCGATTCCGCAATATATACATACCCCTTCTCGATAAGACTCGGCGTGAGTCGGTAAATCATCGTAAGCACAAGAGTTCTTATCTGGTATCCGTCAACATCGGCATCTGTACAAATTATAATTTTGTTCCAGCGCAGATTGTTTATATCAAAGGAATTGAGGTCCTTGTTATGCTTGGACGTAATCTCGACTCCGCATCCCAGCACCTTCATAAGATCGACTATTACATCGCTTTTGAAAATTTTATCGTATTCTGCCTTGAGACAGTTGAGAATCTTACCTCTAATCGGCATAATTGCCTGAAACTCACTGTCACGGCCAAGCTTACACGCACCAAGAGCAGAGTCACCCTCTACTATATATACCTCTCGGCGTTCTGTGTCACGGCTTCGGCAATCGACAAATTTCTTAACTCTGTTTGTTATATCAAGGCTTCCGCCCAGCTTTTTCTTTACATTTATTCTCGTTTTCTCGGCAGATTCGCGGCTGCGCTTGTTTACAAGCACCTGCATACAGAGCTTTTCTGCGTCCATTTTATTTTCGATAAAATAAATTGAAAGCTGTTCACGCAGGAACTCAGTCATTGCGTCCTGAATAAACTTATTCGTTATCGCCTTTTTGGTTTGATTCTCATAGCTTGTCATAGTAGATAACGAGTTACTTACAAGCAAAAGACTGTCCGCAACGTCGGCAAACTGAACCTTGCTCTCGTTCTTGGTATACTTTCCGTTCTGCTTAAGATACTGGTCTATCGCATAAACAAAGGCATTGCGCACCGCCTTGTCGGGCGAACCGCCGTGCTCTAAAAAGCTTGAGTTATGGTAATACTCAAGAGTGTGGTTTTCGTTGTTAAAGCAAAATGCAAAATGCATCTTCACTTTATATTCGTCAAGGTCTTCTCTGTCACGGCCCTTGCGCTCGGTTTCTATATAATGAATTCCCGTAAGCTCCTTGCCGCCCGACAATTCCTTTACATAATCCACTATTCCGTTTTCATAAAAGTACTCTGTTTCTTCAAACTTACCGCTTTCAATTTCGTTCCTGAATACAAACTTTATTCCCGAGTTCACCACTGCCTGACGCTTGAGGGTATTGTGGTAATTTTCCGCAGGAATATTTATCTCGGTGAAAACCTTAAGGTCAGGCTTCCAGCGGATTTTAGTTCCCGTATGTCTGTGACGGAATTCGGTTTTTTCGAGTCCGCCTACGTTTTCGCCTTTCTCAAAATGAAGGTTAAACTTGTAACCGTCACGCAAAACCTCGACATCCATATATTCGGAGCTATACTGTGTTGCGCAGGCACCAAGACCATTGAGTCCAAGGGAGTATTCGTAGTTTCCGCCCGAATTATTTGCATATTTTCCGCCAGCATAAAGCTCACAAAAGACGAGTTCCCAGTTGTATCTCTTCTCCCTCTCGTTATACTCTACGGGGATTCCTCTTCCAAAGTCCTCAACCTCAATAGAGTGGTCGGCGAACCTTGTAACCTTTATGGTGTTGCCGTACCCCTCTCTTGCTTCGTCAATAGAGTTTGAGAGGATTTCAAACATAGAATGTTCGCATCCCTCTGCTCCGTCAGAACCGAAAATAACCGCGGGGCGTTTCCGCACGCGGTCAGCCCCTTTTAACTGCGATATGCTTGAATTATCGTACTTTTTCACCTTTTACCTCCGTAACTATTCTACCAATTCTCCGCCGCCGACAACTCCGTTTTCTGTCACCTCTGTACTGTCCGTAGTTGTTCCCTCAGGCGAGTCTGTCTCTGCTCCCGATTCTGTTTCTTCGCCTTCACCCTCTGTTTCTGTTCCCTCTTCTTCGCCCTCTTCCTCTTCTTCCTCTTCAGGTGTCAAAGTAAGGAAACCCTTGTGACTTGACTTGCAATAAGCAGGAAGGTCATCACTGTCAAAATAACTCAATGTTGTGTGGGGGCAATTACCTGTCGCTCTCATCGCAGAATGTGTGCAGCAGCTAACCGCTATAAGTCCGTCATTGTCTATATATCTGCTCCTGTCAGACAGGGCACTGTGCGCCGAATTCATTATACTGCGAAAAGCGGGGATACACGGATTGCCCGATACGTAAATTTCTTTCGGTGTATCATATCCGTACCAGATTGCCGCCGAATAATATGGGGTGTATCCCACAAACCAACGGTCCTTGTTATCAGACGTGGTTCCCGTCTTGCCCGCGGTATATTTGGGTCCCGAAACTGTCGCTCCCGCTCCTGTTCCGCCCGATACTACCTCTCTTAGCATACCCGTCATTGTATATGCCGTTGACTTCTTCATAGCAATTCTGCCCGAACGGTCGGGGCTGAGTATTACGTTGCCTTCTTTGTCACGCACCTCTGTATAGGTATGGGGCTTATAATATATACCGCCATTTGCGAAAGGTGCATATGCCGCCGCCATTTCATATGTTGTGACGCCGTCTGTCAATCCGCCAAGTGCCAACTGCGAAAGTCCTATATCGCTATAAATTTCCCCGTCTACTTCTCTTCTTTCAACAAGCGTGGTAATACCCAGCTTATCAACGAGAAAATCATAGCTCACCTGTGCTCCCATCCTGTCGATTATCTCAACAGGGACGGTGTTGAGCGAACTTCTTACTGCGCTTGCAACATCTACGTTACCTCTGTATGAATGATCGTAGTTTCTCGGCGTCCATCCGCCGTAAGACTTGCTCTCATCTGCAAATATGGAGCCTGGTGTTATCTTATTATTTTCAACCGCGGGGGCGTATGCCGCAATCGGCTTGATTGACGAACCCGGCTGTCTGGGGCTTTGTGAAGCACGGTTGAGTGTAAGGCTTGCGGTTTTCTCACCTATTCCGCCCGCTATACCTACAACACCGCCTGTTCTTACATCTACTACTGTAATTGCAGACTGCACCCCGCTGTTCGGGAAGTTTTTCTCATTTTCATAATAGTCCTCTACCGCCTTTTGCACGTGCGGATTGTAGGTGGAATATATTTTTGCACCGCTTGAATAAACAATCTTGTGTGCCAGAGTTTCTGAATATCCCATCTCTTTAAGGTCCTCTAAAACCTCGCAGATAACCTGATCTACAAAATATGAATTCGTATTCGTTTCACTCTCGCCCGCCGCCGCTTCAACAACCGAAAGCTCTTCTTCTACCGCCTCGGCATACTCCTCCTGAGAAATATACCCAAGTTCCAGCATCTTGCCGAGAACAAGCTCCTGCCTTTTCTTATTGTCTTTGGGATTATCAATCGGGTCATATGCCGCAGGATTTTGAGTGATGCCCGCTATACATGCACACTCTGCAAGTGTAAGCTCGCTCACATCCTTGTCAAAATATTTCTTCGAAGCGGTCTGAACGCCGTTGCAACCCCTCGATAAATATATACAGTTGAGATAAAGCTCTAAAATCTCTTCTTTTTCGAGCTGTCTCTCAAGCGCCGACGCTCTCGAAATCTCACGAATCTTTCTCATCGGGGTTCGGTCATTGTCCCCCGTAATATTTTTGATAAGCTGCTGTGTTATTGTGCTTCCGCCAAGGCTTGCACCGCTCTTGCCGAGAAGCTTGTTGCCGATATAAGTAAATGTAGCCTTGGTTGTACGCAAAATGTCATAGCCTCTGTGTTCCATAAATCTCTCGTCCTCTATGGCTATAAAGGCATTCTGCAAATCTTCGGGTATGTTTTCGATGTTAACCCAGTCACGATTTTCAGCAGCGTTTATGCGTTTTAAAACCTTTTCCTCACCTGTGTCAGGGTCGAGATATACAATCAAGGTGTTCTGGTTAAGCGTGAGTGCTTCAATATCAAGCCCGTCTATGCCGCCCCAAAAACCCAGAACCGCACCGCCAAATGCAACCCCCAACACCATCGTTATTACAAGAAGGGATATTATAAAAATTTTCAAAAACTTTTTGGTATTCGGTTTCAAAGGCTTCAATAGCTTCATATGTCCCAAACTCCTTCTGTGTCTGCCTGCTCACAACAGACAGTCGCCACACTATTTCATCTTAAAAATATATATCTAACTTATATTATAAACTAAAGTTTTGTGTATGAAAAGACAAATATCTGTTAATAATACATTAAATTAGTGTTACAAAACGGTTTTATATACTATATATTGTGTCGAATTGTCGCATTTTAATAAAGAAAGGACGAAAAAACGTGACAAAAAGATATCTGAAAATTGCATTTATCGGCATTTGCGTTCTTGCTCTGTTTGCCGCGCTCGCATTCCTTGTATATTCGGACATGGGCAACAAACCTCGTAAAAGCGAAGCCGTATTCTCTCACATAGAGCATCCTGCTCTCGCAGAGTTCACGTTCGGCGCCCACCCCGCTCTGCCCGCTGCGGAATTTTATCTTGCCCGTTTTGACGGAGAATCGCTCGGCATTTATTCCTGCAAGGACGGCGAAGAACATTTTCTGTACACCCTCGATGTCAGGATAGAGGATATTTCCGAAACGGAGCTTACTTCGCTCTCGCAAGGTATCGTTCTCTCAGACAAGCAGGCTCTTGCCATATTTGAAGAAGACTTTACAAGCTGATGAATTCACATAATTTTTGTAAATATAAAAATTTTTGATTTTCTACTTTTACAAACTGAATGCGAAGTGCTATGCACTTCGCATTCTGTTTACCACCAGCAAGACATATCATTTTTCATTGTTCTCATCATCTTTTTTGCCTTTTTCACAGTGCGCTTATCTATCATAGAAACCGCCATTCCTATGATTGCGCCCGCGAACAGACCTGTTGAAAATTTTGCCATTTTAATCCCTCCGTTTTACTATGTTTTTGTTTCAAAACATAGTATTTGTAAAACCGTTATAAAAATTCGGCAATTTTCATAACAATTATTTACATAATTAGAATAAAAAAATCTTGACTGGGTGCCATTTTTGTTGTATTATTTTATATTATAGTTAATTTCCCGTACTATACAATTTTGGCAAATTAACAGCTTTTGTAAATTCGTTTATTTTATTATTGAAAGGATGATTAATATGGCAAAGGTAATCCCGTTTCGAGCACTTCGTTATAACCCCGATAAGATAACAGGTCTTTCGGATGTTACAACACCGCCGTATGACATTATCTCAAAAGAAGAACAGCAGAATTTATATGACAGAAATCCGCACAACTTCATCCGTGTGGACTACGGGCAAGAGTATGACTCCGACACCGATACAGATAACCGCTACACCCGTGGCGGAAAGGCTCTTAAGGAATGGATTGAAAATGAAATCCTTATCCGCGAGGATGCTCCTGCATTTTATATTTATGAGCAAATTTTCTCGCTTGCGGGCGACAAAACCGCTCACTCGCTTAAAGGTCTCCTCTCACTCGTGGAATTGAGAGAGTTTGCAGACAGAGTGGTGCTTCCCCATGAGGACACCATTTCCAAGGCAAAGACAGACCGTCTTAATCTTATGCGCACTACGGGCGCGAACACAAGTCCCATTTACTCACTCTACCTCGATGACGAAGAGACAATCTCAAGCTTGATTGAAAGCAACAGTGACGGTGCCCCCGACATATGCTTTACCTCCGATGAAAATGTAGAGCAGAGAATCTGGATTGTAAAAGACAGCGAGACCGTTGCCAAAATTTCGGCATTGTTTGAAAATAAGCAGATTTTTATCGCAGATGGTCACCACAGATACGAAACCGCACTCAATTACAGAAGAGAGCGTCACGAAGCAGATGGCACACCTGTTGGCAGCGCTGATTACGATTACGTTCTTATGATGCTCGTTTCGATATCAAACAGCGGGTTGTTCGTCTTCCCGACTCACCGTCTTGTTCGTGATATTGCGGGTTTTGACGAAATACTGTTGGTAAGCAGTCTTACCAATGAATTTTCCATCTCCAAGATACATTTTACTGACGGAGATTATGCGGATATTATAACAAATCGTCTTTCCAATACTGTTGACGAAAAGCTTTTTGCTCTCTACACAGGCAAAAATTATTACTATCTGCTAAAGCTTACCGATTTCGATGCGGTTTCTTCTATCGCATCCGACAGATCGGACACATATAAGAATCTTGATGTTACCATTTTGCACAAGCTCATTCTTGAAAACCAGCTTGGCATTGATGAAGAAAATATGAAGAGTCAGAAAAACCTCGTATATACAAGGGATGCGGCAGAAGCAGTTAAGTCGGTTCAAAGCGGCGAATATCAATGTGCCTTCCTGATTAACTCTACTAAACTGTCAGAAATACGCAATATCGCTCTGGAGTCAGAAAAAATGCCCCAGAAGTCAACTTATTTCTGGCCTAAACTTATAACAGGACTTGTTGTAAACAAGTTCGAAGACTAATAACGTGAATTTTGCTTTTGCAAAATGAAAGGAATTGATACAGATGAAAATAGCAATTATGGGCTTTGGTGTAGTCGGCAGCGGTGTCGGCGAAATTGTTTCAGGCTCACCTGATTCACTCAAAAAACGATGCGGCGAGGAAATTGAAATTGCCAGGATTCTGGACCTGCGTGATTTCCCCGACAGTAAATTCAACTGCTTTACCAAAGATTTCAACGACATCTTAAACGATGATGAAATCGGCGTTGTTGCCGAGGTAATGGGCGGCACAAAGCCTGCATACGAATTCACAAAACAGCTTTTAGAGGCGGGCAAGCACGTTGTAACCTCCAATAAAGAGCTTGTTGCCAAGCACGGAACCGAGCTTTTGGAGATTGCGCGCCAAAACAATGTAAACTATTTGTTTGAGGCAAGTGTCGGCGGCGGTATCCCTATTATCCGTCCCCTCTATTCAAGTCTTATTTCAAATGAGCTTACCGAGGTTATGGGTATCTTAAACGGTACCACCAACTACATATTAACCCAGATGATTAAAGAGGGTGCAAGCTTTGAAGACGCTCTCTTGGGCGCACAGAAAAACGGATATGCCGAAAAAGACCCCACCGCTGACGTTGAAGGCTTTGACACCTGCCGTAAGATTGCTATTTTGGCATCTCTTGCGTTCGGCAAATATGTAAATAGCGAAGATATCCCCACAGAGGGAATTACTAAAATCACACTCGAAGACGTTGCCTATGCCGAAGAATTCGGCGCGGTTATCAAGCTTTTGGGTATGGCAAACCGCGACGGCGACGGCATCTATGCAAGAGTTTGTCCCGTTATGCTTAAAAAATCAAACCCCCTTGCGGGCATCGACGATGTATTTAACGGCATTTTGGTCAAGGGCGATGCCCTCGGCGATGTTATGTTCTATGGCAGAGGTGCAGGCTCTCTTCCCACCGCAAGTGCGGTTGTATCTGATATTATGGACGCTGTCAAACACAAGGATACTCATATTATCCTTGGCTGGAGCGAGGGCAAAGACGGATATCTCAAAGACGGCGCAGAGCAGTCATTCAGATATTACGTTCGTCTCTCGGGTGACAGCAGCGCATCTTCTGCTTTCTGCCGTGACGGATTTAATGTTATTTCTCTTGACGGCGAAAAGTATGAAAATGAATTTGCAATTTTTACTCCTGAAATGACAGGGGTTGAATTTGAAAGCTTCAAGAAGAATGAATTAAGCAATTTCGATATTTTAGGCATCGTAAGACTGGTGATGGATTAATGATAAAGGTTAGAATTCCTGCAACAAGCGCAAACCTTGGCGCAGGCTTTGACTGTTTGGGCATCTCTCTTGGACTTTACAACTATGTTTCGGCAGAAGAGACCAACGGGGGACTTACCATAGATATAACCGACAGTACGGCAAAGTTTTTGCCAAAAGATGAGAGAAACCTCGTCTATCGTTCGATGAAAGCATTATTTGACAAGGTAGGGTACTTGCCAAAAGGTATTCACCTTGTTCTTGAAAATAACATTCCCGTTACCAGAGGGCTTGGCAGCAGCAGCGCCGGCATAGTCGGCGGACTTATTGCAGCAAATGAATTGAGCGGGTCTCCGCTCTCTGCCGACGAATTACTCGATATAGCGGCAGAGATTGAGGGGCATCCTGACAACGTGGCTCCCGCTCTTCTCGGCGGGCTTACCGTGAACGTTCAGGGCGATGATAAAATTCATTATGTAAAATCAGAGATTCCTGATGATTTGGTTTTTGCAACTATTATCCCTGATTTCATTTTATCAACCAAACGCTCCCGCGGGGTAATCCCGAAAAGCATCTCGGTCAGGGACGCGGTCTTTAATATGGGTCGCTCTGCTCTGCTTGTTTCAAGCATAATGACAGGCAAATATGAAAATATCAAAACTGCGGTTGACGATAAAATTCATCAAAACTATCGTAAGCAATTCATCCCGCATCTTGACGAATTGTTCAAGGCCGCATATGACGCAGGTGCGCTTGGCGTGTACTTAAGCGGGGCAGGTCCTTCGGCGGTTGCCATCGTGCGCAGGGATAATATTCAATTTGAAGAAATAATGAATCAGTTTTTAATAAGTAAAATGAACAACGCGGGGTTTCGAATGCTCAAGCCCGACAATACAGGCGCAGTTGTTTGTAAATAATATGGAGGAATGAATATGGCACTTATTGTACAGAAATTTGGCGGAAGTTCAGTCGCTGATGCTGCCAAAGTAAACAATGTGGCAAACCGTGTTGTAGACACCGCAAGAGAAGGAAATCAGGTTGTGGTTGTTGTATCAGCACAGGGCGACACTACCGACGACCTCATAGAAAAGGCAAATGAAATAAATCCTAACGCGTCAAAGCGCGAGATGGATATGCTGCTCTCAAGCGGCGAGCAAATTTCAATTGCTCTTCTTGCTATGGCAATTGAAAATCTTCACCACCCTGTTATATCCCTTACAGGCTGGCAGGCAGGTTTCGAAACCAACGCCACCCCCAGTAACGCAAGAATTAACCGCATTAATACAGAGCGTGTTCATGCAGAGCTTGACCGCAAAAACATTGTAATTGTTGCGGGTTTCCAGGGCATCAACAAATATGACGACATAACAACCCTCGGAAGAGGCGGAAGTGATACATCCGCCGTTGCTCTTGCAGCAGCACTCGGCGCTGATAAATGCGAAATTTACACAGATGTTGACGGCGTATATACCGCTGACCCGAGAATTGTTCCCGATGCTAAAAAGCTTGACGAAATCACATATGATGAAATGCTCGAGCTTGCAAGTCTCGGCGCTAACGTTCTTCACAACCGCTCGGTTGAAATGGCAAAGAAATATAATGTTAAACTCGAAGTAAAGTCCAGCTTTCAAAAAGTAGAAGGAACCGTTGTTAAGGAGGTAACAGATATGGAAAAAATGTTAATAAGGGGCGTTGCCCGTGATAATGATGTTGCAAGAGTCGCTATAATCGGCGTTGAGGATACTCCCGGAATTGCTTTCAGAGTATTTTCTACTTTGGCAAAGGAGGGTATCAATGTTGATATGATTCTCCAGTCTATCGGAAGAGACGGCAGCAAGGATATTGCCTTCACCGTTAACAAGTCAAATCTTCAGAAGACACTCGACACTCTCGAATCTCTCCGTGGTACAATCACTTATCAGGAGGTTAACCACCGTGACGATTTGAGTAAGGTTTCAATCGTAGGTGCTGGTATGGTTAACAACCCCGGTGTTGCTGCTAAAATGTTTGAGGCTCTCTTTGATGCCAACATCAACATCCATATGATAGCAACTTCAGAAATTAAGGTTTCTGTTCTTATCAATGGCGCAAAGGCTGACCGTGCCGTACAGGTTATCCACGATAAATTTAATGTATAATTTAAGAATAGCAAAGGTCGCAGTGACGTTCACTACGATGCGGTTCATCGGATGAATCCCTCAGTCTCGGCTATGCCGAGACAATGCCGCAGCCTACGATAAAAGGGAGAGCGAAATCAATCGTTCTCCCTTTAAATTTACTGTCCCTAAACCCCGCAGGGGCGGAATCTTTTTATTGATTAAAAGATGGTTTTGACACATCTGTGTTTGAAAAGCTGTTGTCCCCGGGCTCTGACATACTGAAATACATTTTTGCCGCCTTGGTCGTACCAAAATCACGATTCGAGCCGCTGTTCTGCACCTTGTTGAAAGCTTCCCTGAACATTGCATTATGTGCTTCCTCCCGGTTGAGAAGAAAATCTATAGTTTCCTTTACCTTTTTATCATCAATCTGTCTGTATAAATATTCATAAACAACCTTTGCTCTCTGCTCCGAAGCAATGTTTGAAAGCAAGTCGGCGCACAAGTCCCCTGTCACACTTACATAATCTCCCGTCCAGGAATATCCCGATGCATTCATCAGCCCCGGGTTGAGTCCAAGGAGCACGTGAGTTTGAATTTCTCCCGCAGGGACAGATCTTGCATCTACATCATGCCCATTGAGCAAATTTATGGTTTGTGCAATCATTTCCATATGCCCAAGCTCTTCTGCCGCTATATCCAGAAATAAATCCTTTATCTCCGGATCCTTTATTCTAAAGCTCTGCGACATATATTGCATAGCCGCCTTTAGCTCACCGTTTGCTCCGCCAAGCTGCTCCTGCAGAAGTGCCGCATATTGGGGGTTGGGTTTTTCTACGGATACTGGATGAAATAACATTTTCTCGTGTTTAAACATAATAATTACCTGCCTTTATTTTGATTTGCCGTTATTATTTCTTATATATTCAAAATTTATTCTATCCCCGTACCGTAACTCCCCAAAAAGTGACTGCTCAATTTATACCTTGCCTGCAATTATCCGGGGAAGACTCCCGCTCTGTCGGCTATTACGAGAATTCGCAAAAGCTCGTCGGTTAGATTAAGGCCGTTTTCGTCACCTTTTAATGCACCGCTCTCTACGAGCTTTGCAATCGTCGGTCTTGCCCAGTCGGGCATATTGCCGTCAACATAATTATAGACCATAGGATGTGTATAATTATAAAGTTCTGTTGCCAAAAGCTTTACCGTTTCGGTAAGCTCTTTTATTTCATTTTTAAGCTCTTCATATTGCGTCACGCTCAATCCCCCCTCGCTTTCTTCAATTTTTTCGCCCGTTATTGCCTCTGCAATTTTTAAGGCAATTACCCGAGCGCCAACTCTTTTATAAAGCTCTGCATCTTCTTTGTTATCCACGAAGCAAACCTCCAGCAATACCGACGGCGCTTTGGTATTCTTTATTACATAAAGATTTGAGCCATCCTTTATTCCTCTGTCCTTAAACCCCAGAGAATAAAGGGCGGATTTCATTTTTCCCGCTCCGCCTATATCTCCGCTTCCGTATGTATAAACCTCGCAGCCGCTGCCGCCACCTGCGTTGAAATGAATTGACAAAAACACATCCAGAGGCTGTGCATTTGCAAGCGCACAGATTTTTTTGAGATTTGCAGCAACCGATGCAGCCTTGTCATCTGTGCAATCGATTACTGTGTGTCCCTGTCCTTTTAATATTTCCATCAAGGCATATCCAACCGCTCTCGTTTCATCGCTTTCAATCAAAAATCCCGTCGCACCGCTGCCAACTCCGCTTTTTGTATGGCCGCAGTTTATTCCTATTCTCATACCTCCATCTCCTCCTGCTTACTGCTCTTTAAACTTATTCATAATCATATCTGCCTCTCTTGCCGCCTTTGTAAAGCTGTTATTTTTCCACCATGCACAAACAGACGCTATCATAGTAAAGCACAAGCTTGTAAGCTGATATATGCTATCCTCGGCAATGGGCAGCTCCTCGCGACCCATAATTGCCATACCCTGATTTAAAAGCGCAAGAACCAAGCAAATTGTTCTTGCTATTGTACCTGCTGATACAGTCATAAAACTTCCTCCTTATTAAATATATATTCTGAAAATCCTGATTTATTTCACAATAAAACTTACAACCGCCGCAATTATTGCCGTAATAATTCCATTTATTATATGGTCATATCTTTTGGCGGGCTTTGCCTCCATATTACCCATTTTTTCTATAAGCTCATTAAGATCCCGACGCATATACTTCATTTCGACAACAATTTTTGTAAGACTCTTGTTACTGTCTGCCAATTCGTCAATTCGGTGATGTGCCGATTTCACCGATTGCTCGACATACGTAATTCTTTCCCCAAATTCCTGCTCATTCATAAGATGCCTCCTTTCTGCCCCCATTTTTAAATATAAGGCATTTAATAGTGCCAAATCGTGCCAACCGCATAAAAAAAGAGATTAGACAAATTTGTCTAATCTCTTTTAAACTTATAATATCAACTAAAATAAAATTATTAAGAACTGTGAAACTAAAACTACTGCAATAAGTGCAATAGGATATGTTGCCGCATAGGCTGCCGCCACATCCTCTGTCTTTGCAACATTTATAAGAGTGCCAAGTGCAGGTGTACTTGTCATACCGCCCGTAATTGAACCGAGGGTATTGAGCAAGTTGAGCTTGAGTATATGTTTAGCAAAGAGAAATCCCAAAATCATAGGGATGGTGGTCATTATTGCTCCATACACAAAATATATCAACTTAAAATTCTCTATAAAGCTTGCTCCGCCTGCTATTCCCGCACCAATAAGGAACAGGGTAAGTCCTAATTCTCTCAGAACTTTCAAGGTTGTATCTTTCGGCATAATACTTATTCTGCCAGCCCTTTTAAAATGACCGAACACAAGTGCCGCAAGCAAGCAACCTCCTGTTGTAGTCAGCGAAAACGTAGTTCCGCCAAGACCAGCTGAGGTAAGCGGAACTTTAATCATTCCCACAATCACACCAATAACTGCCGCAACCACAAATGGAAAAAATCCGAAAGAATCAAATTCTATCAATTTCCCTTTGTAGCCCTCCTCTTGAGGCGCATCTGTCTTTTGTCCGAGTAATTCTCTTTCTTTCTCCATATCCGCTTTTACAATTTTAGGTACAAGCTGAACAAACAAGACAACTCCTATAACGCCAAATATATACGCTATGCCGTTTCCTACAGCGACAAGGTCCTCATATGCTTCGCCAACCGTTGCCTTTGCTGCAGAAAATGCGGGTGTTGATGTAAGCGCCCCCGAAAGCAGTCCGGATACTATTGCGGTAAACTTATCATAGTCTGTTTCTCCAAATGCTCTGCCGAGGTATATACAACCCACTGCCGCAATTCCACCTGCTATAATTATTATCAAACCAAGCAGAACATATGACTTAAAATTCTTCTTCATATTGCTGAAAAATTTGGGACCTGCTATAAAACCAACAGATGTAACAAAAAGGATAAGCCCTATGTTCTCAATGATTTTGAGTGCATTCTTTGTATAGTCAGGCAGCTGTGCCGAGAGCGGCTCGTAAAAAAAGCAACCGAAAACAAGCGCTGTGATGAATACTCCTGCCGTTCCGAGAGATATATCCTTGATTGTTATGCGTCCCAACGCATAGCCCGATGCCGCAATCATAAGAACACAAAAAATCAAAAACGTAATTCCCGTTATGGGGATGACACCATTAAATAAAGACATTTAAAAATTACCTCTTTCCTGTCATATCATACAATTTTCTGTATGATTTTATTTTCTTCTGTAATCAGGCAAAAGCTTGGGTGATACCAAGTCTGTATCAATGCCTGCGTCTTTAATTTCATTTTCAAAGCTGTCAATATGAGAAAGTGTAAGAGCACCAACCTTAGTTTCCTTGCTCTTTGCCGCTGCATTTTTGCCCGCACTTCTGCCGAAAACGATTATGTCAAGCAGGGAATTTCCCATAAGTCTGTTTCTGCCGTGAATTCCGCCTACTGCCTCGCCCGCTACAAACAAATTCTCAACATTTGTTGTCATACAATCGGCATCTATGTCAAGACCGCCGTTCTGATAGTGGAGAGTCGGATATATCAAAATCGGTTCTTTGCGGATATCTATGCCGTACTTGCCGAACATTCTCATCATAGCGGGAATTCTCGCCTCGATTGTTCCCTCGCCGCCGATTTTTTCAATCATCGGTGTGTCGAGCCATACTGCCTGTCCGCTGCCCGTGTCAACGCCGTTGCCTCTGTCTGAGCATTCACGGATTATAGATGCCGCAGAAACATCTCTTGTTTCAAGGGGATGCATAAACGCCTCGCCCTTGGCATTTATAAGCTTTGCACCGAGAGAGCGAACCTTCTCTGTAACGAGCGCACCAAAAATCTGCTCGGGATATGCCGCACCCGTCGGATGATACTGAAGTGTATCGGCATAAAGGAGTTTTGCCCCTGCACGATAACCGAGAACAAGTCCGTCAGCGGTAGCACCATAGTGGTTAGAAGTTGGGAAGCCCTGATAGTGCATACGTCCCGCTCCGCCTGTTGCTATGATAACAGTCTTTGCTCTCGCTACCAAAAGCTCCTCTGTTTCCATATTCATAAGCACCGCACCTGCTGCTCTGCCATTTTCATCAAGTATAAGCTCAATCGCAGATGTAAAGTCAACAACGGGTATGCCTCTGTTTAATACCTCGTCACGAAGAGTACGCATAATTTCTGCACCTGAATAGTCCTTTGCCGCGTGCATACGCTTGCGTGAAGTTCCACCGCCGTGAGTTGTAATCATATTACCCTCGGCATCCTTGTCAAACTCAACACCAAGGTCGTTGAGCCACTGTATAGCCTCGGGAGCGTCACATACGAGCTTTGAAAGAAGCTCTCTCTTTGCGGCATAGTGACCGCCGCCGAAAGCGTCTACAAAGTGGATTGCGGGCGAGTCGTTCTCTTTATCTGCCGCCTGAATTCCGCCCTCTGCCATCATTGTATTGGCATCGCCAATACGGAGCTTGGTAACTATCATTACGTTTGCTCCTGCTTCATTTGCCTCGATTGCCGCAGATGCACCCGCACCGCCGCCGCCGATTACAAGTACGTCAACGTCATAGTCGGGGCTATTTAAATCAACTGCATCCGCTGTAATTCGGCTGTGTGCCTGAAGTGTAGCCGCAAGCTGTTTCGGTACTTTTTCGCCCTTGTTGGGACCGATTTTTAATTCTTCAAATTCGTCTGTCTTATAGTCGGGGTGATATGCCTTGAGCAAATCCTCCTTCTCCTGTGCGGTCATACGCCTTGGCTCAAGCTTTATATTTTCCTCTCTTGCCGCCTCAACCGCCTTTATAGACTCTGTAAATCTTTCTGCATACATTAGACACACCTCCTTATTTCTCGATTTCTCTGTTGTTGTAAAGTTCTTTTATTTCATCAACGGGCTTTTGCATAAGAGCTTCGATAAGCTCGCTGAAAGTTCCGTCTTTTATTTCCTGCACTCTGTTTTCAAGGTGTGCAGATTTAGGAGCTAAATACTTGCCGTTGAGTCTTCTTGCAAGCATCGCAACCTGGGGATGTGAAATTCCCGCAGGGCAACGTGATGAACATACTCCGCACATTACGCAATCAAAAGACTCTTCTGCACACTTTTCATACTCGCCTCTCTGTGCATATGCGATGTACTGCATAACATTAAGCTCCTGAGTACAGCTCTTGGTACAAGCATTACAACCGATACAAGCATAAATCTCAGGGTAGAGCTGCATCATAATCTGCTCTGTGGGAGCAATCTTCTCTATATCATATACCTGTTTAACAAGCGGGAAGAAAGGCAGAGTCGCAATATACATATTATCCTCAACCTTTGTCTGACAAGCAAGGCATGCCTTCAGCTCTCTGTCGCCCTTAATTCTGTAAATGGTAGCACAAGCACCGCAGAACCCGTTACGGCAGCCGCAGCCGCGAACTAACTGATATCCCGCATACTCCATCGCACTCATTATCGTAAGATTGTCCGGAACCTCATACTTCTTTCCGAACAGAAATATATTTACCATATTATCCATATCAGCATACCTCCTCTTAATACTCATCGGGGAGCTCTTCAAGCTCGTCGCATCTGAACACAGGGCCGTCTTTACATACATACTTGGCACCTATATTACATCTGCCGCACTTGCCGACACCGCATTTCATACGAAGCTCCATCGTTGTATATACCTGAGTTTTGTCATAGCCCATTTCTAAAAGTCCCTGCAGGGTAAACTTTATCATAATGGGGGGGCCGCAGATAACTGCAGTTTTGTTTGTATCAAAGCCAAGCTCCTTTACATAGCTCGGAACAAAGCCCACGTGGCCGTCCCAACCCTCCTGCGCGTTGTCAATGGTAAGATAAACGTCAATGCCGTCATCCTTTACCCATTCGTCTATGATTTCCTGATAATCAACAAGGTCATCCTTGCTTCTTGAACCATAAACAATATCTATCTTTCCGTATCTGTCCCTGTGATGTCTGCAATAATTTATTACAGAGCGAAGGGGCGCAAGACCTATACCACCCGCAATAAAGAGCATATCCTTGCCCGCAAACTCATCATCAACAGGGAATGGTCTTCCGTACGGACCTCTTATTGTAATCTGCTGCCCTACCTCTGCCTGATGAAGCCATTCGGTTACACAACCGCATTTCTTTATAGAAAACTCCATAAACTCGGTGTTTGTGGGTGATGAAGTGATTGAGAACATAGCCTCACCCACACCGGGGATTGAGAGCATTGCACACTGTCCAGGCATATGCTCAAACGCCTTTTTGCCATCAAGTCCTACCACACGAAACGTCTTAACATCAGGAGTGTCTATGCGAACATCGGTTATAACGCCTACTTTTGGAATTAAAGTTTCTTCTCTGTTATTCATTTGTCTTCCCTCCCAGCGTCTTCATAACCTTTACAATATTCATTGAAATCGGGCACTTTGAAAGACATCTTCCGCAGCCGACACAACTGAACATTCCGTCATTGTTTGTAGGATAATAAACCAGCTTGTGCATAAATCTCTGACGGAAACGCTCAAGCTGAGAAATTCTTGGGTTTCCGTGTGCCATCTTGGTAAAATCTGAATACATACAAGAATCCCAGCAACGAAATCTTATTACGCCGTGCCCCGTATCATAATCCTTTATGTCATAGCATTGACAGGTAGGGCAAACAAAGGTACAGGTTCCGCAACCAAGACAAGCCTTGGAAAGCTCGCTCCACTCGGGTGCGTCAAAAAATTCTGCAGTCTTGCCGTCGCCGAACTTCTCTGCCGTAAGGTCTGCAAGCGGAAGTCTTTTGATAATCTCCCTTGTCTTTTCCTGCTGCTCTTTAACTGCGGCGTCATCACATTCCTCTGTAATATCGCCAAGCTTATCCATTAACGCCTCGCCCTTTTCGGTCTTTGCCTCGAAAAAGATTTCGTTTTCTGTTTTCCAGCATACAACATCTCCGTCGGGGTTTGCCGCATCAATATCAAAG
This sequence comes from uncultured Clostridia bacterium, assembly GCA_937911665.1. Classification (GTDB taxonomy): domain Bacteria; phylum Bacillota; class Clostridia; order Monoglobales; family Monoglobaceae; genus UMGS1820. The sequence continues at coordinate 82,789 of CALDQB010000039.1, forward strand.
GTGTGGCAGAAACAGGTTTCAACGGGTCTTGTGCACGCCACAGAAACGATAACACCCTTTTCGCGTCTGCTTGCATAGTAAGTGTCAATGGGGTCTACTAAAAATACTCTGTCTAAAACCTCAAGACTTTTAACATCGCAGGCACGAACACCAAAGATAACAAAATCCTCTGCTTCTTCTCTTGTGTCAATAACCTCAATCTCCCTGCCGCTTGTCTTAAATTCCATAAGATTTTCGGTCTGGGGGAAGAAGAAATCCTTGGGACTTCTGAATGTGTTGAGAGCATTGCTCATTTCCATGCCGCTCTCCCATTCTTTATATTCCGCTCCCTTATCGGTGTCAGCAGGTATATAGAGCCTTGCCGACTCTGCAATCTTTTCAAAAACCTCATTTAAGCTTTTCAAAGAACATTTACGCATTGTCAGCCACCCCCTTGTTTACCGCATCGGTTGCCTCGATATCATCTAACGTGTAATCCACAAGCGGAGCACGGCTTCCTACCTCTTCGCCCGCCTGATACTCGCCATAAAAGCCATTGATGTCTTTTATAAACTTTCTGTTAAGCAAGTGAAGGGGTATATTCTGCGGACAAACGCGTGAACATTCGCCGCAATCAGTACAACGTCCCGCAACGTGGAATGCACGGATTATATGGAACATCTTTTCTTCAAAGCTGTCAGCCGCCGCCTTGTTTTCAACCCCTGAATTGGGATTATCAAACACACACTTTTCACAAGTGCAGGCAGGGCAAACGTCACGGCAGGCATTACATCTTATACAACGTGAGAGCTCATTCTGCCAGAATTCAAATCTCTCATCCTCTGTCATTTTTTCAAGGTGCTCAACCTCATCAAATCGATTTGAGTCGATAACCTCGCCGTTATCGCCGAGCATCTCGTCATATGCAACGCATTTTTTGCTCTTGCACATAAGACATCTCTCAAAGAGAACCTCCGAAAGCTCGACCCTTTTGTCTCCGTCATAAATTGTCTTTACAACCAGAGCGTCACCTTCAAGGTCTATACCCGAGATAGCGTCGCTTGTAAGCTCCTTAACCTTGTTTATGTCTGCCATACCATCACAGGGAATTCCCACGGCATAGACCTTTTCTCTGTCAAAACGATGCTCTGTTAAAAGCTGATTAAAGCTATATGTGTCGCAAGGCTTTAAAAATACAATCACCTTGCCATCTTTGCGTGTTTCTTCTATCAAATATTTGGAGAAGTTCGCACCGCAAAAGCTGTTGTATACAAAACCCTCGCCGAGTTCATTTTCATCTTTGAAAACGGCAGGAGTAACATCATAGGCAAATTCGCCCTTTTTCCAGCCGAGGACTCGGTCTGCTGCGCCGCTTTCCAAAAGCTCAACCGCTTTGTTTACAAGTACATCACGTGTTACTTTTTGCATCGCAAATCCTCCAATCTCTTATTTTCTCCAAGGGCGGCTACCGCCTCGGTAAATTCATTCATTGTAGCCGCAAACTTCGCACCCTCTGCAGCCGATACCCATTCTACGCGGGTACGCTCTTTCTCTATTCCAAGGAAGTTGAGCATAGAGAAGAGAAGTGTCATTCTTCTTCTTGTGTAGTAGTTTCCGGATGTATAATGGCAATCTCCTGGATGGCATCCGCAAAGAATTACGCCATCGGCACCGCGCTGAAATGCACGAAGAATAAAAATCGGGTTTACTCTGCAAGAGCAAGGCACTTTGATAATCTTAACATTCTCGGGATATGCAAGTCGGTTGTTGCCCGCAAGGTCTGCACCTGCATATGAACACCAGTTGCAGCAGAATGCCACTATTTTCGGTTTATATTCATTGTTTATCGACATATAGCATCCACCTCCGCAAGAATCTGACTGTTTGCAAAGCCCTTAAGGTCCATAGCACCCGACGGACAAGCTACTGTACAAGCACCGCAGCCCTGACAAACCGCTTCGTTGACCGACGCAACACGTCTTACTCTTGTTGTTCTGTCGGACATACGGAACTCTTTATCCACATAGGTGATAGCACCGTAGGGACACACTCTCTCACAAGAAGAACATCCGTTACACATAAGCTCGTTCGCGCCCGCAACACAGGGGTTACCCGTGAGCTTATCCTTGGCAAGAAGACCGATAACCTTTGCAGCAGCCGCACTTGCCTGCGAAACTGTCTCGGGAATATCTTTAGGTCCCTGACATGTACCCGATAAGAACACGCCCGCGGTAGGACTCTCAACAGGGCGAAGCTTGGGATGTGCCTCGGTAAAGAAGTCGTTTGTATCCATACTTGCAGTGAGCTGTGTAGCAAGAGGACGTGCCGACTTGTCAGGCTCAATCGCCGCAGCAAGAACCACGAGGTCTGCCTCAATATGAAGCTGCTTATTGGCAATCAGGTCTGATGCCTGAACCATAAGCTTATCCCCCTCGGGAGAAACCTTGCCGACCATACCCTTTATATAATGAACTCCGTATTCTTCTACCGCGCGGCGATAGAATTCATCAAAGCTCTTTCCCGGTGTTCTTACGTCTATGTAGAACACATATACGTCTGTGTCGGGGTATTTATCTCTTGTAAGCATAGCATGCTTTGCAGTATACATACAACAGATTTTTGAGCAATACTCCTTACCCTTTTCATTGCACGCAGAGCAACGTGAACCCACACACTGTACAAAAACGATTGTGTGCGGATGCTTGCCGTCAGAGGGACGTAAAAGCTTTCCCGCAGACGGACCTGCCGCATTGGTAAGACGCTCGAACTCAAGTGATGTGATTACATCTTTTGACTGGTTATACGCATACTCGTCAAACTTGTCCATACTGATAGGATTAAATCCTGTTGCCGCAACAATTGCGCCATACTTTTCTTCGATTATCTCATCTTTCTGTGTATAGTCAATTGCCCCTGCTGTACACATCTTTGCACATACTCCGCACTTGCCCGTCTTGAGCATTGTGCAGTAGTCGGGGTCGATTGTTGCTACCTTGGGGACAGCCTGTGCAAAAGGAATGTATATAGCACGTCTGTTATCCATACCAAGATTGAATTCGTTGGGAACCTTCTTCTGCGGACATTTCTCGGTACAAATTCCACAACCCGTACAAATATCTTCTTTTACAAAACGTGCTTTTTTGCGGATTTTTACATCAAAATTACCTACAAAACCGCCAACCTCTTCAACCTCGCTATACGAGAAAATTCTGATATTATCATTCTGCGCAACATCAACCATTTTAGGTGTAAGAATACATGCCGCACAGTCAAGTGTCGGAAATGTTTTGTCGAGCTGTGCCATCTTTCCGCCGATTGTGGGGTTCTTTTCTACTATATCAACGGGGAAGCCTGCCTCTGCAATATCAAGGGCAGTCTGAATTCCCGCAATTCCGCCGCCGATTACGAGAGCCCTCTTGGTAACCGGGCTCTCTCCCGGTGTGAGCGGAGCATTAAGGTTTACCTTTGCAACTGCCGCTTTTCCGAGGATGATAGCCTTCTCTGTTCCTGACGGCATATCTTTATGAACCCATGAACATTGCTCACGGATATTTGCAATCTCAACCATATAGGGATTAAGTCCTGCCGCCGCCGCAGTTTTGCGGAAGGTTGCCTCGTGCATTCTCGGCGAGCATGAACATATTACAATGCCTGTAAGCTTATGCTCTTTAACTGCTTCTATTATCATATCCTGTCCCGCCTGGGAACACATATATTGATAGTTAGTGGAAAAGACAACTCCCGGCTCGCTCTTTAAAGCTTCCGCTACTGCCTCTACATCCACCGTGCCTGCGATATTAGTTCCACACCAGCACACGAATACGCCTATTCTTTGCATCTGCCTTTTCCTCCTTACCTGGTATATTTTCTAAACGCACTGACTATTGCCTGCTGTGGCATATCCTCATCAAGCAAAGCGGGGATATCGTCAGGCTTTAAATGGTTTGCGCCCTGCTTGCGAATAGCCGCAAGACGAACCGCCTCTACAAGCTTCGCAGGCTCAACGCCCCTCGGGCATCTCTCTACACAAGCAAAGCAAGTAAGGCATTGATAGAGGGAGTCAGACTCTAAAAGAGGCTGAATTTCACCGCTCTCTACCATATATACAAACTGATGGGGATGATACTCCATCTCGTCATATGCAGGGCACGTAGCCGAGCATTTTCCGCATTTCATACATTTTTTCGGATTTACACCGCTGATACGGATGATTTCTTCCCGGAGATTTTTTGTTGAGTTATTCATTTTCATCCCCCTTTATACCAAACGCCTCCGCCAAAAGCTCTGTGAAATATACAACGGGTACAGGGCTTCCATTTTTCTCTAAATTATATTTACATAAGGGACAAGCCGTTATTATTATATCTGCTCCACTGCCTTCTGCACTGTTTGTGACCTTTTGACTGCGTTTCTTTGCAGATTCTTCATTTTCAAGAGCGATATATCCGCCGCAACATTCGTTTCTGTACGGATATACTACGGGCTCGCCGCCGAGCGCACGGATTAAATCCTCAATAATTGTCGGATTTTCCGCATCGTCCATTTTCATAACATTGCTCGGTCTGAGCAAAAGGCAACCGTAATAAGCAGCTACTTTCTTTCCCTCAAGAGGGCGTACAACCTTTTCCGCTACCTTTTCATATCCCACCACGTCGCGCAAAAGCTCAAGATAATGCATAACCTTTGCATCCCCGTTGTATTCGCCGTCGATGTAGTTGTTTACACGGGAAGCAAACTCTTCATCAGTTTGAACTGCGTGATTTGTCTGCTTTATCACATTATGGCAGGCAGAGCAGACGGATACCAAAATCTGATTTTTCTCTTTTGCTTCAAGAAGAGCTCTCACCGACGAGAGTTTTGTAGCGACTTCATCACGAGCGGTAGTGAAAACACCTCCGCAACACTGCCAGTTATCTATTTCCTCCAAAGAAACTCCGAGCACCTCTGCGCTTGCCCTTGTAAACCTGTCAAGTTCCTTTGCTTTTGTCTTTAATGTGCAACCGGGAAAGTATGATACTTTCATTTATGTCCCCTCCTATTTACACCATCTGTTCGGGATGGAAAACCTCATCAAATTTCTCTTCGGTCAAAAAGCCAAGCTCTACACATGCTTCTTTGAGAGAAATGTTATCCTTAAATGCTTTCTTTGCGGTTTTTGCCGCATTCTCATATCCAATATAGGGATTGAGAGCTGTTACCAACATAAGCGAGTTATGAAGATTATGACGCATTTTTTCTTTATTTGCAACTATTCCGACAGCGCAATTCTTGTTAAATGAGAGGATTGCCTCTGCGAGAAGTCTTGCAGACTGGAGGAAGTTGTATATGCAAACGGGCATAAAAACATTCAGCTCAAAATTGCCCTGTGATGCGGCGAAAGAAACCGCTGCATCGTTGCCCATAACCTGAACCGCAACCATTGTTACCGCCTCACATTGAGTGGGATTAACCTTGCCCGGCATAATTGAAGAACCAGGCTCGTTCTCGGGAATAAATATTTCGCCAAGACCGTCTCTCGGTCCGCTTGCAAGCCAGCGTACGTCATTTGCAATCTTCATCATATCGCAAGCAAGCGCTTTAATAGCACCATGAGCAAAAACAAGCTCATCCTTTGAAGTAAGGGAATGGAACTTGTTGCCCGCTGTAACAAAGTTCTTGCCTGTAAGGTCCGTTACCTTTTTAGCAACAACCTCGCCAAAGCCGTCGGGCGCATTGAGTCCCGTACCTACCGCAGTTCCGCCGAGAGCGAGTTCAGAGAGCGGAGCTATCGCAAGCTTTAAAAGCTCAACATCGCGCTCAAGGCTTGAACGCCAACCGCTTATTTCCTGACTGAATTTAATCGGTGTCGCATCCTGAAGATGTGTTCTGCCGCTCTTTACAATACCCTCATTCTCAGCTTCAAGGCGTTTGAAGGTTTCGATAAGAACATTTACTGCGGGTATAAGCTTATCCTCAAGCATAAGAACTGCCGCAATATGCATAGCCGTCGGGAAGGTATCATTCGATGACTGGCTCATATTTACATCATCATTGGGATGGAGAATTTTCTCGCCCGCAATAGCGTTGCCGCGATTTGCAACAACCTCATTCGTGTTCATATTTGACTGTGTGCCCGACCCTGTCTGCCACACAACAAGCGGAAAATTCTCATCTAATTTTCCCGCTATTACTTCATCACACGCACTGCTTATAGCCGCAAGCTTTTCCTTTGTCATCTTCTGGGGGCAAAGCTCGGCATTTGCCTGTGCCGCCGCTTTTTTAAGAATTCCAAAAGCATATATAATCTCTTTCGGCATAGTTTCTATGCCGACACCTATTTCAAAATTTTCGTGACTTCTCTGGGTCTGCGCTCCCCATAATTTATCGGCAGGAACCCTAACCTCACCCATAGAATCGTGTTCAATGCGATATTCCATTTCTTTATCCCCCTATATTTTGGTCTGTTTTATTATGTCTTTAAGTTTTTCTGCGCTAAAGCGAAGTTTCATAATTTCTTCGTCATTCAAAGGCAAATCAACCTTGCTTCGAATACCCTTGTTTCCTACAACACTGAGTGTGCTGAGGCACACATCGTCTATTCCATACTCTCCATGCATCATTGTGGAAACAGTCATTGTTGTATCAATTCCGCTGAGCAAACATTTGCAAATATGACAAACTGAAACCGAAACTGCATAAAACGTCGCACCTTTTCTCTCTATAACTGCTCCGCCCGACTTTCTCACATATTCTTCTACCTCTGCTCTGTTAAGCTCGGGATAGGGAACGCCTGCATCCATAAACGATCTGTGACATTCTTCTATCGGCACATTGGAAACGTTGGCAAGCGACCAGGGTACAAATGATGAATCACCATGCTCGCCCAGTACATACGCATGAACATTTTTCTGGCTTATAGAATAGAACTCCGAAAGACGCGCTCTCAATCTGGCAGTATCGAGTATGGTTCCCGAGCCTATAATTCTGTTTTCGGGAAGCCCTGAACTCTTGCAAAAAGCATAGGTAAGAATATCCACAGGATTACTTACCAAAAGATATACCGCGTCAGGTGCATGCTGTGTAATTTTAGGCATAATCTTCTTCAGCATATCAATATTTATCTGCGCCAGCTCAAGTCTGCTCTGCCCCGCCTTTCTTGCTATGCCCGATGTGATTATTACAATATCCGAATTGGCTGCATCTGCATAAGTTCCTGCATAAACAGAACACGGATTGCAAAAAGGAAGTCCTTGTCTTATATCAAGAGCCTCGCCCTCTGCTTTTTGGTTGTTAATGTCAATCATAACGATTTCCGACGACAATCCATAAACTGTAAGAGTATACGCTATTGTAGAACCTACACTTCCGCTTCCGATAATCGTGATTTTGTTCATATTTATCTCTCCTTACCTTGTATCAGCCAGGGCGTTACCCTTTCCAATAGTCGCATTTTCTTTTCAAAAGTATGTTAAATTTTTGTCAGAGTGTTTTTACATCCACACAGATTACATTATATCATCATTCCACAAGGTTTGCAACCAAAACATTTTTAGATTGCAGCGCTATTTTTTGTGCATTTTCGCCTAATCTTGCAGAACACTCTTTTTGATTTGCCTCTCATTCAGGATGACATCAAAAATCCCCAAAAGCAAATTGCTTTTGGGGATTTTTTTATCCTATGGCAACATAGATGTGATTTTCATCTTTTCTCTCCATAACTCTATACATAGTTTGCGTTTCTGCTTTTGTCGCCTTTCCGCCCTCACCGACAGTTGCAAATCCGTTTACCTCACAAGAGCCGTCATCTACCAAAACAAGCTTGCCCCACGAAGACACAAAGTCAAATTCAGGACGTTTGCTTCTTGGTATATACTCAAGACTTGAATCATAATCAGGATTTATAACAAGCTCCTCCGAGTCATGCTCCTCTCTGACAAGCACTCGCTTTATTCTGCTCTCGCCGGTTTCTTCGTCTACCTCTTCTCTATCCTCATACTCCGCTTCATGATGAACCGTCTGCGTAAGCGGCGCACCGAAAATATCTGTAAGATATTTTCGGTGCCACATTTCATTGTATGCATCGCCAACAAGACAGGGTCTTGCAGACACTACCCCCTTAATATAATCATCATTGGGAGTGGCAAGTCTTATCTTTGTTCCGTCAAGCGTAACAAACAAGCCTCTTCTGTCTTCCCCGTCGGGATTGCCGTCAATCCACTCGTATGTTTCCGCTATATCCGCAGAGTTTGCCTCAAAAGTCTTTGCGGCATAACAGGTTCCGTCATACAACACGTGAAACGCATTTGACCTATCCTCTGAGGAGCCATTGCCTATAGTAAACGCTGACCCTTCTATACCGTCGTTGTTTCCCTCCTCTCCGCATAAATTGTAGTGACCTGCGCTTATCTGATAACGCTTCGTTTCAGTACGATATCCCATAGCAATAGATGCTGATCCATCAGCCTGCGCCTCCTTGCCCAATGCTATACCTCCCACTCCAGAAGATACGCATTCATAGCCCAAAGCGACAGCGCCGCTCCCCATCGCCTTTGCTCTCACGCCCATCGCAATAGACGCAATTCCTTCTGCAGTACAATACTCGCCCCCTGCGATAGCAAGGTCAGCTTTGCTCTGGCTTGTCCCCATAGCAATACCTGCTCTTCCCGTCGCAACCGCATTTTCACCTAAAGCAACCGAATACTTCCCTGTCGCCGTATTTGAAGTAGGCCACACCCCACTATACTCTCTTTTTTTCACATTACCGATTATGGTAGCTCCTTCTTCGGCTACCACTTGAACTCCAGGCTCAATCTCCTCTGTCTCACCTTCCGTTTTTCTCACTGGCAGTGCTTCTACACTTTCCGCAGTCGCAACTTTTTTGTCGCCCTGAACCTTTACATCACCTGCAAATGTAGCGTTACCCTGCCAATCGAGTGTATACGCATTACTTGGCTTTCCTTCCTCACCATTACCAACGACATGAGCAAAATCACCGCCTGCATTGTACTTACCCTCGGCATGCGATGCGTTGCCTGTCGATTGTGTTCCTATACCCTCGACGTGAGCATATTCGTGTACGCCGTGAACCATAGTGTCCTTACCCTCTGCGTGTCCACCCGCTCCCCAAACCGAGCAGCCATTTCCCTCGGCGTGTGAGAAGAACGCTCCCGCTATTGTACCTCGCCCCTGAGCAAAAGCCTGATTTTGGGCAGCTTTAGTTCTAAAGCCACAAGCAAAACCTTCATATCCGCCTGCCTCTGTTTGACTTCCTAATGCAACGGCATTTGCTTGACTCGCTTTTGTATTTTGTCCGAAAGCTACCGCGTTTGGCGCCACTGCCTCTGTATCAGTTCCGAACGCAGAAGATGCACGTCCGCTCGCTTTTGTATTTTTGTTTGCAGCAAGAGAATATCCCCCTGTTGCCTTTACACCGCTACCAAGAGCAACATCACAATCATTTGCAGCTTCGCTTTCTGCACCGAACACGGCGGAGAATGTGCCGCTTGCATTGTTGTTGCAACCACCAACAGTTGCGCAACAGCCCGCCTTATTCTTTTTGCCGGCTATAAATGCACCAAGCCCCGTTGCTATATTCTTTAATCCTGTAACAAAAGAGCCTGTGCCGTAATTCTTGTTCTGAATGCCTGTTACGTGAGCCGCAAGCCCTCTGTCAACTGTTCCTACGTCAGGCTTTGTCAAAACAAAGAATGTGTTTTCCCACGGGTCATTTCCGTTATTTTCATCTAATGCCCTGCTGACAAAGTTTGACGCACAAACCTTCTTGTTTATAGAATCAATAGCGAGGATTTCCCCTCGATTTAAAAAATCCCAATCAAAGCGGACCGAATAAATATCGCCTACTTCCAATCCGACAACACTATCGAGTTCATATATACCATCTTTGCCTTCAATACCACTCTTTGACTTAACCTTAAAGGCTTTCATCCCTGCAAGGTTTTCTGTGCCGCTTGCCGTTGCAAAGTTACTTATAGCCTGATTTGTAGCACTGTCGCCGAAAATCTCACCGCCATTTTTATTTTTTCGGCCCGCAATAGTGTCAATTTCTTCTAAAGATTTCTCCATCATCTGTAGCTGATGATGGATTTCGCTATCACCCGAAAGGCGTGCCGCCGCCTCTTTTTGAAGGCTTTGCTCTACAGAACTGCCGTCGCTACAGTCAATTTCATTCGCCTTGTGCCTACCGACTGTTCCCGCATAGTGCGCCGACAATTTTCCGTCAGTTTCAGCCTTAAGCATTGCTATAACCTTATCTACATAGGCACGCAACCAGCTGTTACTTCCGTTTGATGCATACTTTTTGTTTTTGATATCATACCAAAATGACATTTTTATCACTCCTTATTTATTTTCGTCTGCATTATGAGTATACAAATAAATAAAGTGCCAAATCGTGCCATGTCGTCACCAAACACCCTCTATTTTCATATACTTTTATTACAGAGGGCAATTATAGCTCAACGCAGAAAGGTTATGACTTTTTATGAATAAACCGATAACTTTTTCTTTTATAGGCGGTGATTTGCGACAAATGCGCGCCGCCGCAATGCTTGCCTCCGAGGGCTTTTATATCCGCATATTCGGCATAGATATGCCTCTTGGCAATATGCCTAAAAATATTATTCCCTCCACATCAGCGGAGGATTGTGCAAGAGCGGCAGATGCCATTGTTCTGCCCCTGCCTTACTCGTCTGACGGCGGCATCCATATAAACTCGCCTTTATTTAACTCCCCGATAGAATGTTCTTCAATTTTTTCTTCAGCAGGTGAAGACACTATAATTTTCGCAGGAAAAATCGACAACGCCCTTGAAAAGCTTGCAGGAGAAACCATCTCGCGTGTTATCGACTACGCAAAGCGCGAAGAATTTGCCATTATGAATGCAATTCCCACCGCCGAGGGTGCAATTTCAATTGCAATGAACAACACCCCGTATATGCTCAAGGATAGCAACTGCCTGGTTATAGGCTACGGGAGAATAGGCAAAATTTTGTCAGCGCGTCTGCTTTCTCTTGGGGCAAAAGTCACTGCCACAGCCAGAAAATACAGAGATTTGGCATGGATATCCGCAAACGGCTGCATCCCTGCCAAAACGAACGAAGTTTTTGAAATAGCGGGTGAATATGACATCATTTTTAACACCGTTCCTCAGCGCATACTTGATTTCAGGGCTTTGTCAGCAACAAAAAAGGACGTACTTATAATTGACCTTGCCTCAAAACCCGGTGGTGTTGATTTTGATGTCGCAGAGGCTCTTGAGAGGCGTGTAATATGGGCTCTTTCTCTTCCCGGCAAGATAGCTCCCGATACGGCAGGGAAAATCATAAAAGATACCCTTTTAAATATTTTGGAGGAATTGGGGGTGTAAAGATGGAAGGTAATATTACCGTCGGTTTTGCCTTTACGGGCTCTTTCTGCACGTTCTCCAAGGCATTTGCCGCGGCGGAAAATCTGATAGAAAACGGACTTAAACTCCTCCCTATTTTTTCGGGAAACAGTCAAGTTACTGACAGCCGATTTGGAAGAGCCGAGGATTTTATAAAAAGGGCAGAAATCCTGACAGGTCACGCTGCAATCACAAGCATATCAGAAGCCGAACCAATAGGCCCAAAGAAACTGCTTGATGTTCTTGTTATCGCTCCCTGCACAGGGAATACAATTGCAAAACTCGCAAACGGCATTGCGGATACAACGGTAACCCTCGCCGCAAAGTCACATCTCCGCAACAGACGGCCCGTTGTTATTGCGGTTTCAACCAACGACGGACTTGGAGCAAACGCATCAAATATTGGCGTTCTTCTGGCAAGAAAGCATATTTATCTTGTTCCATTTGGTCAGGACGACTGCTTTGAGAAGGAAAACTCTCTTGTTTCACATTTTGACCTTATCCTGCCAACAATAACTGCCGCCCTTGAAGGACGGCAGCTTCAACCGATTTTGGTTTAGATATAATAGAATCGGCATTGCGAGTGATTCACAAATCACCCCTACAACGTTTGCGATTTATTTGTGGGGAACGCATTTATGCATTCCTCAACGGATATCCTTAAATGGGTTATCTTTTTTCAGGCTTCTCCGCATAGTATTGTAGGGTTTGGCGGTTTCCGGCAAACCGTTATTGTGGTATTTGCGGCACATCCTAAAGGCTGTGCCCTACAAAACAATGCGTAAGGACCAAGGCCACAATTAAAATCCCTCCGAGTTTTGCTATGCAAAACCCACCTCCCTTTACACAAGGGAGGCTTTTCATTAGCGCTGTTTTATTTCTGTTCATCGGTAAACCTCTTTTTAAGGGCGCGACCATCGCGTGGTTTTCGTTATACAAAAAACAACCCTCTGGATCGAGGGTTGTTTTTTAATTCTTATTTAAAGATATAAATTCTTTCTATTGTTGTCTGGTTTGAGAAAACAAGAATTGTTGTCTCGTTTCCGGGAGAGGTCCTTGTAGTTCTGATATCAGCAAGTGTGCCCGGATAGATATTATTTCTATCCTGTTCGCCATCGTATACCAAGATCTGTGCTCCGCCTACCTTTATAACCTGCTTGAGGTTTTTGATAGTCTCGCTGTAATCGCTGCGCGGAACCTGAAGCGCCAGAATATTCTTGGCAACATCAACGTCGAGTGCTATACCAACTTCAGAAGCCGCTGCGTTCGGCATGGTCTTATAGAAGTTATCCTGAGCAGAAGCTTCAGGGTCGTAGATAACAGCAACACCTGTACCTTCGTTGAGCTTATTTACCTCAATCTCTACAACCATTCCTCTCTTGATGTCAGCCAGAGTATAGTCAGGCATTTCTGCTCCCTCATAAGATACTGCCATTAATCCTGACTTTATAATCGGGAGGTCCTTTCCAACTCTGTTGTAGAATACAACCTCGTCCGCGAGAACCCTTGTTGTTGTGCTGTTTCCGTCATAGCCTATGATTACATCCTGCGGAACGCCTTCATCATCAATTACCACGCCTGTGCTCTCTACGAGTATGGGGTACTTAGTAGAAGAAGTCTTGCCGTAACCCTCGATAATTATGAATTCTTCAGCAGAAGCAACTCTGTCGCTAGTCTTGTAAAGGCCGACTACAGTACCATCATTTTCTCTGATAGTATAGTTCTCCCTCGCATATGAACCCCAGCCTAAGCCATACTGATCATCCTCTGTTGTGCCTGCCTTGATGTCTGCCGCAGGAGGAGTTCTAAAGATTACAGTAGATGCATTAAATGCATGTGTGCCTATAGCTATAGAGGAAGCATCTGCAAGGTTCCAGTAGTCCATAAGATAGCCGTTTGTCTTATACATAAAGTTCTTGCCTGCTACATCTGTAGAGGGTCTGATTGTACCATCGCCTTCGAAAGCAGACTTGAGAGACGGGGTGTCAAAATAAGCAATCTTGCCGTCTTTGTCAAGCTTTACAAGCGCTATTTGCGGTTCAACTATGCCGTCTGCGTCTGTTGTGATTGCATAGAGGTCGTCGCTTTCCTTCTTTTCGCCGTCGATTATAACATCTTCAGCAACCTCGTATGTAGCGAATGTACCATCCTGCTTAAAGAGTCTCAGGAATGTCTTGTTCTCAAACGCACCCTTTTCATAACCTACTGCTACAACAAATGCAGCAAAGTCCTTTTCAGAAACAAGCGTCGCGTAAACGAGATCGCCTTCTCCGTCAATATATGCGGTTGTCTTTTTGCCAAGAGTAAGCTCCTGTCCCGAAATATTGCGGTATTCAAGCTCACCGATTGTAACCACTTCGCCAAGCTCGGTGTCTCTAATCTTATCAATATTTCCTGTTACAACAGTTTTGCCAACAACGATTTCAAGATAGTCGCCGTATGTAGCAGGTAATTCGTACTGTGATTCGTAAACCATAAGCACGTCGCCTATAGCAAGATCACTGATAGAAATTTTCTTGCCTGCCGCATCCTTTATAACAACATATTCTCTATTTTCGGTGTTAAGGTCGATTGCGTTTCCGCCTGCAATGTAATTTGCGATAACCTCGCCTGATACGTCAACGCTGTTAACAACGAATGACGCCTTCTTCTTTGCGATAACAACGCAAGACTTGTTGTTTTCAACAATCTTAAGGTCGCAAGGTGTATCAAGTATCGCACTTAAGTTTCTCTCGATAAGACCGCCGTTGTAAACAAGAGAGAGGTCTCTGCTGAGCTTTTTGGTTTCCTTTTTACCATCTTCAGTATAGTAAGAAAGCTCATAATTTGCAGAATCAAAGCCTGCAAACTGCTTTGCGCTGATGTATGAAACGTTGGAAATTCCTGCGCTCTCTGCCCAGAAAACAGTAGCATCTTCTGCGCCATCTGCCTCTCTTGCGATGAAGTTAACCTTCTCGCCTATCATACCGCTGAGGTCAATTTCACTGTTATAAACAACGCCACTGATTTCAACATATGTCTCTTCGCCAAGGTCTGTGCCGTTTACAGACATCATATTTGCGCCCTCAACAACACCCTCTGCGTAGAAAGCATCATAATACTGTGAAAGGATTGTTTCATCTTCGTCTATCTGATAGAGATTACCCTTTGTATCAGAGAAGCTAACGGGGATGAACATAGGTGTCTTAATAGCGTTAAGGAGAAGAATAAACATATCTCCGCGCTTTAAGTACTCGTCAGTATAATCATTCTCGATAAGCTCAAGTCTCTTTGCAACCTTGAGGTAGCCTGTGGGGTATCCGCCCTCATACTTCGCTCTCTCGTCATAACCGAGAACAGAAAGTAAAACCTTACAAGCTGCAGCTGTTTCGATAAGCTCATCAGGCTCAAAGCAGTTGTCGCCTACACCGTTTACAAGGTTCATCTCTGTAAGAGCTGAAATTGCGGGGTTTGCAAAATGTGACGGAGAAACATCATAGAAATATGTGTCCGTTCTGTCTTTAAGTGTGAGATTCATGAGCTTTGCAAGTGCATCTGAAAAGTCCGCACGTGTAATATACTCATTAACATTAACATTGGTTTCATAATAGTCAGCAATTATACCAAAGCCTCTCAAAAACTCCATTGCCGCAAGAATGCTCGGGTCAATCTTCTTAAGAGCCTCTTCTATTGCCGCCTGGTCTGCTACCGCTTCTTCTGTAACTTCTGTTGCCTCTGCAGCTTCATTTGCGAAAGCCACCATTCCTACGCACATAGAGAGCGCAAGAGCTAAACAAATTATCTTCTTAAACATATTATTCATTGTCTGTCACCTCCGTCAGATTCTATTTCAACATCTTGAGTACGCCGTAAACAACCTTTGCCGCCTGAGCTCTGCTTGCGATGCCGAGGGGGTCAAATTCTGTGTCGCTTACTCCGTTTACAACACCCATTGTATAGAGTGCATTTACTGCTGTTTTAGCATAATCTGCAATCTTATGGTCATCTGCGAATGTTGCCTCACCTGTTGCAAGCTGTGCTCCGCTTGCCGTGAGTGCATTGTAGAGCATTACAACCATATCCTGTCTTGTAAGCTCCTGTCCTACGCCGAACAATCCGCCGCCGATACCATTTACAAGGCCCTTCTCATATGCAATGTTTACATATTTGCAGAACCAGTCACTGTCAGCAACGTCACCGAAATTGTTTCCTGCGTAACCTGCATTTTCGTAACCGAGCGCCGCAACGAGAATCTTAACGAATTCTTCGCGGGTTACAGAGCTATCCGGTTCGAAATAGCCGTTGCCCTTACCATTGAGCACGCCCATATCTGTAAGAGCAATGATAGCGTCAGCCGCCCAAACTATACCCTCGATATCAACATAGGGAACCTTTATAGACTCCTTGTTGGTTGAAGCAGTAGATTCTTCTTCATACTTGCCAGCCCAGTGTGAAGGAGCTGTTGAACCGCCGCTGCCTCCGTCACTACCTTTTGAGAATTCTCTTACAAAGCCTCTGTAAGCTTCCTTGAACGCTTCGATATCTTCATAGTCCTTGCCGTTCATAGCAGCGTAAACTTTCTTGTTTGTTGTGGGATTAGCAATTTCTATATCTTCGCCATAGCCAAGATTTGAAAGAACCCAGCTGATATCGCTGCCGTCTGAATAACGGGTTTCGCAAAGAATAAGAGCCTCTACAATAGCTTGTCTGAGTGATTTCGCATCAACAATGCCATCTGCCGCTTCGAGCTTGCTTATTACATAATTCCATTCGTAATCATATACAACGCAATCTTCGAGGTCAGCGAGAAGCTCTGCTTCATCAACCGCAAGTGAGCTATCTTCAAGTGCCACAACCAAATCATCTATGATGCCGCCCTCATCGAGTGCCGCCATAATCATATATGTGTTAAAGTTTGCACTTCTGTTTGCCATATTAGCAGATGCAAAGTGCTTGTCAGCTGCAAAATCAGCAAGTCCGCCGTTAACACCGTCTGCTACATAAGCAAGGTAATTTTTGATAGCCTTGGTCTTTACAGTCGGGCTAAGCTCATTGAATATAGCAAGATCAAAGCCAACGGGAGAAACGCTTCCGTCACCGCCATCGATTGCATATTCAACCTCTGCTATATCAGCGGTATCTGCAAGCGCCTGAGTTTTAATCTCTGCAAGCTCATTTGAGTAGGTTGTTGTACCCACGAGTGCGAGAGGAGATTCTTCACTCTCCAAAACGCCTGAAAGGTCGGATACTACTCTAAATTCATACTCGCCCGCTTCTAATGTGTTTGCATAGGGCACTGTAAATGTATAAGCTTTTGTTCCATCAATTGTAATCTGTTTCTGCCAGAGCACAAAATCGCTCAGGCTTGACCCCGATGTCCAATCATCAAAGCTCTTTCCCTTTTTAAGAATCTGGAATATAACATTTTCCGCCTCTGCGCCTGTACCTGTAACAGTAATTTCGTTGTTCACAAAATCTTCGGTCACAGTGTACGGAGCGGCAGCAAGCACGCTTGTGCAAAGAGTTGTCAGGGCAACTACTGTTGCAATACATTTAAAAACAAATTTCTTCATCTTCTTCTCATCCTCCGTCAGCTTAAATTATTTTATGTTGTTTTTAATAAAACTCGTATTATTGTTTTTCTGTCCGTGATACTATCATAAACAAAGGCATCACTAACAACTACAAAACCCTTTCTTCATTTCTACATCTTGCCACCTTAAAGACAAATTTAATGCCTACCCTTCCTGAAATTTCTTTTATAAGTGTTAATAATGTCAAAAGTGAAAAAGCCATACCTCTTATTTACTTTGTCGCTTTTGACATTACCATTTATAAAACATACGAAATAGATATTTTAAAGCGTTTCTTCGGGGCGGATGATGGCCATCCGCCCCGATAAATTTTAGTTAATTTTTGTACCGTTCTTAATCGGTCTCAAAGCGTTATCCCAAACGAATATTCTGATTGACTTGATGTTATCTTTGTTGTTTGCAGTAAGCTCAATAGAAAGCTCTCCGCCGTCTATCTCAGCATTACTTGCATCCGCCTGCATAAGAGCACCGCTCTTACTGTAAATACCACCCATCAACATAATGTTGGAATCTTCATCTGCGCCTAAATTAAGCTTAATAGTAACAGTCTCGCCCTCATCAAGATTTTCAAGGGTCAAGTCTGTAAGTGATATAGGCTCGCCGTTTCCGTCAAGGCATGTATAGTGTGCCTCAAACTCAGGTATAATCTGCTGAGTGAGTGTTGTTGTTCCGTTATAAAATTTCAAGTTAGAAGTCTTACCGCCAATCTGAGGAACATTTAAGTCAAAATCAAACACACCACTGTTCAACGCTGAAATCTGGTCAAGTGCAAGATATTCACCTGCCTCATCAGTAACAGCTACAGAAAGCTCACCAACTGCAGCACTTGTGTAGCCCTTGATTCCAAGAACATTCTCATGTGCTTTAACCTGCAAGCCGGGTGCTGTAAGCCAAAGCTCAACAACATTCACATATTTGAGGTTGCCGTCAGAATCCTTAACGAGAACCTGACCGTAAGCCTTACCTGATACGAGGTTGGGCACCTTAACTGTAACTGTGCCGCCAACTGCCTCATAATCAAGACCACGAACCTCTACCACATCACCGCTAGCGAGTCCATTAACAGTGAATGATACTTCGCTGCCCGGGGCAACTTCCTTGTTGTATCTGTCTGCAAGTGTGATTGAACTTTCAGCTGCGCTTCCCTCAAGCTTAGTAAATTCACCTACGAGGTAGTATGCCTCGTGTGTCATCGGAATTGTATACTCTCCTGACGCATTTGCCATAGTTCCGAGGAAGTTGCCGTACAGATCGTAAACATCAACTGTGCTTGCACCTGTGCTGAGATTTACATATCTGTCGGTATGTCCATTTCTTCCTTCGATATCTGACTGAACAATAATTACGTCGTTATTAAACTTTTCGTTGTTTGCATTATCAAACCAAGCTGCATGCCAATACTCATCCGCATTTCCAACATTACCATTAATCACCTCTTTAACAACCGATGAATCATCGATAAAGTGGTTAAATGCAGCTGTTGCAACAAATGCGGGTTTTGCACTAAGCGGTGTATATCCGCCTACATCCTCCATAAAGGAGTTCAAAATTCCCCAGCAGTACTGATAATATGTCGGGTCATTATAGTCAACTATGTTGAGGACAAAGAGCTTATCAAACGCCTCATCTGTAATTGTGTTTACAAAGTACGCATTTGTAAGGCCTCTTGCCTGTTCACGTCTGGGGATACCATCTTCGTATCCGAGATAAGTCCAACCGGTAGTATTATGCCATGTATATCCCATGTTACCGCTCTGGCCTGCGTATCTTCCATCTGCATATATATCAGGGGTAGCATATCCAAGCTCAGTAAGCCACATTTCCTTAAAGGGAACGGTTCCGTCTGTTGTATATCCCTTAACTCTGGTTCTTTCCGCCTCTGCACCATGATCTACAAGCTGATAACGCATATACTCTGATCCCTGGTACGGGTATCTGTGTGTGCTGAATATATCAAGATAGTCATAAGCACCAAGTTCCCAAAGCTTGTTGTGGAATTCACTCGCCTCCTGCATCGCAGAAGCAGTTGCCACAACATCCTTCTCATCTGCAACAACCTCATCAACAACCTGTAAAGCAGCTAAATACTTTTCTGCACGCTCCTCAGCGGTAGTGCCGCTCGGGAACATAGTCGAATCAGGCTCGTTAAATACTTCATATGCAGAAACATAAGGTGAGGTCTCCGTGGCAAGCTCTGTCATCCACGCTCTAAATATTTCACGTTCCGCATCGTCCTGCGGAATGCAGCCGCCGTGTCCTTTAGTTGTCCACTTCCATCTCGGGCCCCAAATCTGCATAAGTATGTCAAGACCCTTATCCTTGTAATACGCAAGGTCATTAACCTGTGCCTCGGGCATTGTCCATTCGCCTGAGAGGTCTGCGCTGGAATTTTCGAGGTTCTGCTCATTTGCTTCACGAATCCAGCCGTAACCTGCTGCAACAACTGCGTCGGCAATATCCTCTGTTTCACCCTGTCCGCCGCCAATAGTGTGTACGTTGATACCAAGGTTCTTGTTGCCTTCGCCCTCTTCGTTTATATATGACACAGAGAAGTTTTCTTTGTCATATGACGCATATTCAACCTCGCTGCCATACGTTGTCTTAGAGAACGCCTTTATTGTGTATACGCCGCACAACTCGGGTTTTTTAAAGTTTACAGAATCTATTCTTGCTTCTCCTTCATAAAGAGATGTTGAATAATAGAAATCATCAACCAAACGCTCATTCTCATCATAGATTTCGAATGTCCAGTCAACCACTACGCCGACAGACTGAGTATTCTCCATAGGAATATTGAGTGTCAGCTCTTCCTTTTCGATAGACTCGATGTTTCCTGTTGTTCCGAGATTTATTCTGTCTGTAAGACGAATAACACCCTCATTATCTGCTGCTGATACCATCATAGGTACAAAGAGCGTAACAAGCATCGATAATGCCAGAATCACAGAAAGTCCTTTCTTCATTTTTTTCATTTCGACCACCTTTGAGACAAAAATATTGTCTCTCCTTTCTAAAAAATTTTTTGTTAGCGTGAATAATATCAAAAGCGAGAAAGCCATATGTACTTATCCGCTATGTCACTTTTGATATTACCCAAAAGGTTGTAGCCATATGATAGTCAGTCTATCAAAAGTTTTTTCCCCGCCCGACGGACGAATCGTCCGTCGGGCGAAGAATTATTTTCTGTTACTTATCTAACAGATACATAGTCGCTTGAAAAAGCTAAGTTTTCGATTGTGTCACTATCACTCCAGATGAATACCTTAGCTGTTTCTGCTCCTTCGGGGATTGCAACCGCTTCTGCTTCTGTTGTTATACCATTTTCGGCTGTTTTCTCCTCAAAGTTGCAACCAACAAGTACATCATTGTTGTCATAGAAACCTACAACTACAACGTAGTCAACAGGTGTGCTTGTAAGATTGATTACCTTTGTGTTGGGGACAAGTGTTCCATCCACTACAGCAGGTGCTTTAACCTCGTAAGCAACGTCTGTGTCTACAGCAACTCTGATATTTTTACGTGTAGCGTGTGTTCCGTCCCAAGCATTAAGCTTCATACTAGCAATATTATCTACTGTATGTGCTTCTGTTATTGTCTGGATTCCATCCTCGCCCTCAACAACGTAAGAAATAATGTCATTGTCAAGGTCAATGATGATTTCTACATTGTACCAAGCATCTTTTTCAAGGCTTGCTGCTTTAACTCCGCCTACCCATGCGCTGCTTATATTTACTCCGCCGAATACAGCAATTACCTCGCTGTTACCCTCTGCGTCTACGATGGAAATATCTTCGTTAGCACTCTGGTCTGCAGCAACCATATACTCAAAGCTAATCTTTGCTCTGCCGCTTGTTACATCAACGAAATCCCATGCTTTGGGGTCGCCGCCATATGTAATGAATTCTTCAGGCTGACTTAAGATATAGCCCCAAGCAGAAGATGCAAGAGTTGTAGGCTTGTATACAGTCATATTCTTGTATGTAAAGCCAATACCATAGTCGAGAATCTGCATTCCTGCTACACTTGTTAACTCTACGTCTGTTCTCGCGCCTGCGCCAATAGCCTCACCGGCTGCATTTCTTACGATATAGTCAATAGTATCAGCGTCTATATCTATAATTGCATCTATATGATACCATTCGCCTGCTGTAAGATTGTTAAGTATACCGCCACCGGTATATCCCATACCAACACTCTGCACGCCGTGATTAGTTATTCCGTTTCCATCAGGTGTTCCGTTTCCTGCAGCATCGATAAGACCAATAGCTGTATCAACATTTGAAGCAGGAGCTATAAAGTCATAGCTGAGCTTTAGCTTACCTGATGTCTGTTCAGCAAATTTGTAAGCAGGACGAGAGTTGTGTACCAGCTTTGTTTCTACAGGACCAAGACCGAGGAGAACCTCCCATTCTATGTCCTCAAGCGTTGTCCATACGTCAATCTTAAGGTCGTTGTAGTATGGTGACTTATGGTTCCAAGCGTATGTATTGATACCTACAAAACCGTCGAGTGTGTACGCATCTGTAACTATACCAACAATCTTGCCAGCTGCATCCTTAACTGTGTATGTTGCAAGGTCACTGTCAAGGTCAACTATTACTTCCATTGTCCAGAACGCATCTGCAGGTGCTGCGTCTGAAATCTTTTTGCCACCCGCCGATACAGAAGCTGTTCCGTTATGAACAATGTTGCCTTCGCCTAACTCATTTGTTCCATCAGTAAGTCTGATGAAGGTATCCATGCCTGCTGCGTAGCTCTTGAACTTGTAGGTAAGCCTTGCCTTGCCGCTTGTTATAGCTTCATTCAAGCCCTGTCTTACAGGACCGTCATTGTATGTCCATCTTACGCCGTTGCCTTCTTCTGAAGCATAAGCAAACTTGTTAACCCATTCATAACCCTCGGGTGCCTCAGCAACCTTGTATGCTGTCATATTCTTGTAGGTAAAGCCATTGCCCCAGCTGAGCAACTGAATTCCGGCTACACTTGTTAATGTTACGCCTGTTCTCTCGCTCATACCAACAGCATGACCCGCTGCATCTCTTACGAGATACTCAACAGTATCAGCGTCGATGTCTACAACCGCGTCCATATGATACCACGCATCTGCTGTAAGACCGCTAATCATACCGCCGCCGGTAAATCCTTTACCAACGATCAACTCACCGTGATTAATTATTCCATTTCCATCAGGTGTTCCGGCACTTGCTTCATCAACAAGACCAATAGCAATATTCGGATTGCTTGCAGTTGCCTTAAAGTCATAGCTGAGCTTTACCTTGCCTGATGTCTGCTCTGCAAATGTATAGATAGGCTGTTTATTTCCCATAACAGTTTCTGCAGTGCCAAGACCAAGGAGAACCTCCCATTCTATATCCTCAAGTGTTGTCCATACGTCAATCTTAAGGTCGTTGTAGCGTGGTGACTTATGGTTCCAAGCATATGTCTTGATACCCTTGAAGCCGTTAAGTGTGTATGCTTCTGAAGTTATGCCAACGATATTTCCATCTGCGTCCTTAACTGTGTATTTTACAACATCATTATCAAGGTCAATTACCGCTTCCATTGTCCAGAACGCATCCGAAGGTGCTGCTGTTGAAATCTGTGTGCCGCCTGCTGATACATTGGCTGTTCCGTTATGAACAATGTTGCCTTCGCCTAACTCATTTATTCCATCAGTAAGTCTGATGAAGGTATCCATGCCTGTTGCGACACTCTTGAACTTGTAGGTAATTCTTGCTCTGCCTCTTGTTATAGTTTCGGGCATTAACTGTACAACAGGGCCATTGTTGTAGGTCCATCTTAAGCCGTCAGCATCTGCTGTGCTTTCGGTAAACTTGTTAAACCACTCATAACCCTCTTGCAGCTCAACCGATTTAGCAACTGTAAGGTTCTTACGTGTAACGCTTGTGCCGTCCCATGCCAGTATCTTTAT
>CALDQB010000040.1 GCA_937911665.1 uncultured Clostridia bacterium
TCGATTTTATAATTCAGTTTGCCTTTTTTGTTATATTCGGGTTTGCCCCGAAACACGTGCTTTTAAAATTCTATTAGTTATTGATAGCTGCCTGAGCCGCTGCAAGTCTTGCAATCGGAACACGGAAAGGTGAACATGACACGTAGTCAAGACCAATCTTGTGGCAGAATTCAACAGAAACAGGGTCGCCGCCGTGCTCACCGCAGATACCTACGTGGAGCTTGGAGTTAACCGGCTTGCCGAGCTGGATAGCCATTTCCATAAGCTTACCAACACCTGTCTGGTCGAGCTTAGCAAACGGATCGTTCTCGAAAATCTTAGCATCATAGTAAGCATCGAGGAACTTACCTGCATCGTCTCTTGAGAAGCCGTATGTCATCTGTGTAAGGTCGTTTGTACCGAAGCAGAAGAATTCAGCTTCCTTAGCGATTTCATCCGCTGTGAGACATGCTCTCGGAATTTCCATCATTGTACCAACTTCATATTTAAGAGCTGCACCTGCTGCTGCGATTTCAGCGTCAGCTGTTGCAACAACGATGTCCTTAACGTACTTGAACTCCTTGAGGTCACCGGGAAGCGGAATCATAATTTCGGGAACTATGTTCCAATCAGCGTGAGCCTTATTAACGTTGAGAGCAGCACGGATAACTGCCTTTGTCTGCATCTTTGCAATTTCAGGATATGTTACTGCAAGACGGCAGCCACGGTGACCCATCATGGGGTTGAACTCGTGGAGACCAGAAATGATAGCCTTGATATCCTCAACGCTCTTGCCCTGAGCCTTTGCGAGTGCTGCGATATCAGCATCCTCGGTGGGAACAAACTCGTGGAGAGGCGGGTCTAAGAAACGGATTGTAACGGGGTTGCCCTCGAGAGCCTCGTAGAGAGCTTCGAAGTCGCCCTGCTGATAAGGCAATATCTTATTGAGAGCAGCTTCTCTCTCTTCAACTGTGTCAGAACAAATCATTTCGCGGAATGCAGCGATTCTGTCAGCTTCGAAGAACATATGCTCTGTACGGCAGAGACCGATACCCTCAGCGCCGAGCTCGCGAGCCTTCTTAGCATCTGCAGGAGTATCAGCGTTTGTACGAACCTTGAGTGTTCTGAACTCGTCAGCCCAATCCATGATTCTGCCGAACTCACCGGCGATTTCAGCGTCAACAGTCGGGATAATTCCGTCATAGATGTTACCTGTTGAACCGTCGATTGAAATATAGTCGCCCTCGTTGTAGGTCTTGCCTGCGAGAGTGAACTTCTTGTTCTCTTCGTCCATATTAATCTCGCCGCAACCTGATACGCAGCAAGTACCCATACCACGTGCAACAACGGCAGCGTGAGAGGTCATACCACCACGAACTGTGAGGATACCCTGTGAAGCCTTCATACCTGTAATATCTTCAGGTGATGTTTCAAGACGAACGAGGATAACCTTTTCGCCTCTTGCGTTCCAAGCCTCTGCATCTTCTGCAGTAAATACAACCTTACCGCAAGCAGCACCGGGAGATGCGCCAAGACCTCTGCCTGCAGGAGTAGCAGCCTTGAGAGCCTTTGCGTCAAACTGCGGGTGGAGAAGTGTGTCGAGATTTCTCGGGTCGATCATAGCAACTGCCTTCTTCTTATCGATCATACCCTCGTCAACGAGGTCACAAGCGATCTTAAGAGCAGCCTTAGCTGTTCTCTTACCATTTCTTGTCTGGAGCATATAGAGCTTTCTGTTTTCAACAGTGAATTCCATATCCTGCATATCTCTGTAGTGGTCTTCGAGGATTGCACAAACCTTGTTGAATTCTTCGAAAGCTTCGGGGAACTTCTCTGCCATCTGTGCGATAGGCATAGGAGTACGAACACCTGCAACAACGTCCTCACCCTGAGCGTTAACAAGGAACTCACCCATGAGACCCTTTTCACCGGTAGCAGGGTCACGTGTAAATGCAACACCTGTACCGCAGTCATCACCCATGTTACCGAAAGCCATCATCTGTACGTTAACAGCTGTACCCCATGAATAAGGGATATCGTTGTCACGACGGTATACGTTAGCTCTGGGGTTATCCCATGAACGGAATACGGCTTCTACTGCACCCATAAGCTGTTCTTTGGGGTCAGAGGGGAAGTCCTTGCCAATCTTGTTCTTGTACTCATTCTTGAACTGACCTGCGAGAACCTTAAGGTCTTCAGCTGTAAGCTCAACGTCCTGAGTAACACCCTTTTCTTCTTTCATTTCGTCGATAAGTTGTTCGAAGTACTTCTTACCAACTTCCATAACAACGTCAGAATACATCTGGATAAATCTTCTGTAGCAGTCCCAAGCCCATCTTGCATTGCCTGTCTTTGCTGCCATTGTTTCAACAACGTCTTCGTTAAGACCGAGGTTGAGGATTGTGTCCATCATACCCGGCATGGATGCTCTCGCGCCACTACGAACGGAAACGAGAAGGGGGTTTTCCTTATCGCCGAACTTCTTGCCGCAGATTTCTTCCATCTTTGCGATATTTTCCATAATCTCTGCCTGAATGTCAGCGTTGATTTTTCTGCCGTCTTCGTAGTACTGAGTACAAGCCTCAGTTGAAACGGTGAAACCCTGGGGAACAGGGAGACCGATTTTGGTCATCTCAGCGAGGTTTGCACCCTTACCGCCGAGAAGCTCTCTCATTGATGCGTCACCTTCTTTAAAAAGGTAAACAAACTTTTTAGCCATCATTGTACCTCCAATTACTCTTATGTTATATTTTAATTAATTATTTTGCATTGTCAGTTTCGCCGTCGTTGCGCAGATTTTTGAAAAAATCTGTAAGAAGCGCCGAGCAATCGTCTTCCATAATTCCGCAATAGCATTCAACCTTGCGAAGAGGTGAGGGAGAAGTAAAGCAGGATAAGTTTGAAACTATGCAGCCGCCTGCCTTATCATATGCGCCGAAATATACGCGGCGGAGCCTTGCATGTGATATTGCACCAGAGCACATAGCGCAAGGTTCAAGCGTGACATAAAGGTCGCAATCATCCAGACGGGATGACCCAAGATGTGCCATTGCCTTTTCAATAGCGATAATCTCCGCGTGACGCAGAGCATTATTTTCCGTCTCGCACAGATTATGTGCGGAGGCGATAATCTCGCCGTCTTTTACAATAACCGCCCCGACAGGCACTTCGCCGAGCTTTGCGGCAATCTCTGCCATATCAAGCGCAGAGCGCATAAACATACTTTGCATTATTATTGCCCTCTTGAAAAACGCGATAAATCCCCGCATACAAAAATATGCAGGGACATTATGTAGAATGATTATTTCTGGATATAAGCATCAAGGTCAGCTAAAAGTGCAGAGCAATCCTCGCCGTGCGCTTCTACCTTGATAGGCTTTGTCAAATCAAGGCTGAAAATGCCCATGATTGATTTTGCGTCAACAACATAGCGACCTGAAGTGAGGTCAATTTCGTAATCGTATTTTGTAACTACGTTAACAAAATTCTTAACATCGTTAATAGAGTTTAAAACAACTGTAAATTCTTTCATTACAAGCAACCTCCTAAACAAACATATTACATCATAATAATTATATAATTTTTTCTTGCATTAGTCAATCAAAAATTATATAATAATTTTATAATTTTGTTTTCCTAAATTTATGCAATAGTGATAAAACAAAAAATGAGGTGAATGACATAAAAGTAAAGTTTATAACACTCGGATGCAAAACGAATATATATGAAAGTCAGGCGATGGCTCAACTATTTGAAGAAGTGGGCTTCGAGGTTGTTGAAAG
Source organism: uncultured Clostridia bacterium (assembly GCA_937911665.1). GTDB lineage: Bacteria > Bacillota > Clostridia > Monoglobales > Monoglobaceae > UMGS1820. The sequence goes on from CALDQB010000040.1 coordinate 3,762, forward strand.
GGGCAGTGCCGACGTCTGTGTGGTAAACACCTGCACAGTGACAGGAACGGGTGCAAGCAAGAGCTTAAAGCTCATCCGCAGAGCCAGAAGAGAGAACCCAAACGGTGTTCTTGCCGTTTGCGGATGCCTTGCGCAGACCGAAGCGGACAGGCTGAAAAACGAAGAAATAGATGTTCTTATCGGCAATAAATACAGAAATCAGATGGTTTCGCTTTGCCTTGATGCGCTAAACGGCAAGAAAAGTGTTAGAATCGAAAACATTTTAAAGGAATCGCAGTTTGAGGAGCTTGGAATTGTGCACAGACAAAGACGCATTCGTGCCGAGATTAAGATAGAGGACGGATGCAATAACTTCTGTGCGTATTGCAAAATTCCATATGCGAGGGGGCCTGTGCGCTCGAGAGGCATAGAACGCATCGCCGAGGAAGCAAGAGCACTTGGAAACGACGGCTTTGGCGAAATTGTCCTGACGGGCATACATATCGGCTCGTACGGAAAGGATTTGAATGACGGAACAGGACTTATCGACGTTATGGAGATAGTAGCAAGAGAGTCGGGCACTCCAAGGCTCAGGCTCGGTTCACTCGAACCTGTTATGATAACGGAGGAGTTTACAAAAAGGGCAAAGAAGATAGAGAGTCTGTGCCCGCAGTTCCATTTATCGCTCCAGAGCGGATGCGACAAAACGCTTGAAGCAATGCGCAGAAGATATAAAACCGCCGATTTTAAAAGGGCGGTCGAGAATTTGCGTATGGCATTTCCCGATGCGGCAATTACCACGGATTTGATTGTCGGATTTCCTGGGGAAACGGAAGAAGATTTTGAAATATCAAAGGCGTTTTGCGAGGATATCGGCTTTTCGCAGATGCATATATTCCCCTATTCAGCAAGAGAGGGGACCGCGGCAGCAGGCTTTCCCGACAAGGTATCCGATGAAGACAAGAACAAAAGGGCACACATTATGTTAGAGAGTGCAAAGGATATGAAGAGTGCGTTTTACAAAAAATATATCGGAACACAGACAGAGGTGTTGTTTGAGCAAAAGAAGGACGGAAAATTTGTAGGAATGACAAGAAATTATATGGAGGCTCGAACAGAGGCGGATACGGATATCCGCGGAAAGTTTATCAATGTGGCTATTGTAGGCTATAACGAGAACGAAGAATATTTAGAGTGCGAGATAAAACAATTGTAGGGGACGGATTTATCCGTTCCGGCGAGGAGGATTTTTATGAACAAAGGAGAAAAGGCAGAAAAGCTTTTTAAAAATGGATACAACTGTTCTCAGGCGGTACTGGGTGCTTTTTGTGAAGAGCTTGGGCTCAATGAGGAGGTTGCCTTCAGACTATCGTCATCATTTGGCGGAGGGATGGGCAGAATGCGTGAGGTTTGCGGAGCGGTAAGCGGAATGTTTATGGTTGCGGGACTTGCGGCGGGATATTCAGACCCCGAGGATGCAGAGGCAAAGAAGAAACACTATGCCCTGATACAAGAGATGGCAAAGGCGTTTGCGGATATAAATAATTCGATAATATGTCGGGAACTTTTAGGACTTGTCGAAAAAGAGGGTGACCCAACCCCCGAAAAACGAACTGACGAATATTACAAAAAACGCCCGTGTGCAGAGCTTGTAAAGGACGCGGCAGAAATAACACAAAGAATTATTTTTGAAAAATAAATCAAAAAATCAAAAATTTTATTGAATAATTGCCAAGCCCGGTTCCGCCCAAGCCGAGCCGCGGGGCGGCAAAGTAAAAATTTTTGATTTTCAAAATGCTACCCGAAATTTTGGGTGCAACCAAGGTATGTGTTTGCAATCTCTGTAAATCTTTATCAGCGACTCGCTCTGAAAATTGCGTGCACTAACGCACATCTGCGTCTGCGACTGCTAAATAAATTCGGAATAGATATTCGATATCCTGTTCGGGAGCGCCAATGGGGTGTCGGGGTGTCCCCGACTGCCTTTTGGTTACTTTTGGGCAAGCAAAAGTGACAACCGGTTAACCGCTTGCGGTTTGAGATATCATATGTTAATATAGTAAAAATCGAAAAAAATTCTTGAATAATTGCCCTATGCCCATATTTTTGTAGGGACAGATGCCCACATCTGTCCGTTATATTTTTATAATTACGAAAAATTTGATACAATTTCCGTTAATTGCCGACATAAAAAGTCCTCATAATATCAAAATAATTATGGGGGCTGATAAAATTGAAAAATAAAAACAAAAAAGAAAGAAATCCTGAAATTCTGCGTGAGGAGAGCGAAAAGCACAAGGTTTTAAGCCTTGCGGATGAAGACGGCGGTTACCGTCTGTATCCCCATATGAATAGTATGGGAATGGCGTCGGCAACCGAGAGCACGGGTCTTATACAGGTTATACCTCTGGAGGCGAGTGTAATGGATGTTTACGACGATGTATACAGCTACCGCCAGAGAAGACCGATAGCAAGAGAAGAATAAAAAAGCGTGCCGATAGGTTTATCGACACGCTGAAAGCCTGTCGATTTCGGCAGGCTTTGATTTTTAAAGATTATTATTTGAATAGTTAGGAGCTTCCTTTGTGATAAATACATCGTGGGGATGGCTTTCTTTAAGACCTGCCCCTGTGATTTTAACGAAGCATCCGTTTTCTTTAAGCTCTTTAATGGTTTTTGTTCCGCAGTAACCCATACCTGCACGAAGACCGCCGAGGAGCTGGAAGATTGTTTCTGAAACGGGACCCTTGTAGGGAACGCGTCCCTCAACACCCTCGGGAACAAGCTTCTTGTTGCCAACCTGGAAGTATCTGTCGCTGCTGCCGCTGTTCATAGCGCCGAGAGAACCCATACCTCTGTATACCTTGAACTGACGTCCCTGATAAATCTCTGTATCGCCGGGGCTTTCGTCACATCCGGCGAGGATGCTGCCTGCCATAATGATTTCTGCACCCGCAGCGATTGCCTTAACTATATCGCCCGAGAACTTAATTCCGCCGTCTGCGATAACGGGGATATCATATTTTTCAGCAACCTTGGCAACATCATAAATAGCAGTAATCTGCGGAACACCGATGCCCGCAACAACACGCGTTGTGCAGATTGAACCGGGACCGATGCCGACCTTGATTGCGTCTGCACCTGCTTCTATCAGATACTCTGCCGCTTCGGCAGTTGCAATGTTACCTGCGATAACCTGAAGGTCAGGGAAAGCCGCTTTAATCTTGCGGAGGCAGTTTGCGATGTTGTAAGAATGTCCGTGAGCGGAGTCGAGAACAACAACGTCAACATTTGCCGCAACGAGCTTTTCGGCACGTTCCAAAACGTCATCGGTAACGCCGAGTGCCGCACCGACAAGCAGACGTCCGTTTGCATCCCTTGCAGAATTGGGGTACTGAACCGCCTTTTCAATATCCTTAATGGTGATAAGACCTTTAAGACCGCCGTTTGCATCGACGATGGGGAGCTTCTCTATCTTGTTCTGGCGGAGGATTTCCTTTGCTTCTTCAAGGGTTGTGCCCTCGGGTGCAGTAACAAGATTTTCAGAAGTCATACATTCTTTAATCTTTTTGGAGTAGTCAACCTCAAACTTAAGGTCGCGGTTGGTGAGGATGCCGACAAGCTTATCGTTTTCAGTAATCGGAACGCCCGATATCTTGAACTTAGCCATAAGATTTTCTGCATCCTGAAGAGTATGGTCGGGAGAGAGGAAGAACGGGTCTACGATAACGCCGTGTTCACTTCTCTTAACCTTGTCAACCTCGCTTGCCTGTTCCTCAATAGTCATATTCTTATGTATGATACCGATGCCGCCTTCTCTTGCAACAGCGATAGCCATAGCAGATTCGGTAACCGTGTCCATAGCAGAAGTCATAAGCGGAATATTAAGCTTGATTTTGTTGGTTAATCGAGTAGAAAGGTCTACATCTTTGGGATGGAAATTAGCCTCCTGAGGTATAAGAAGTACATCATCAAAGGTAAGTCCTTCCTTTGCGAATTTATCTGCTCTCATAAAAACACGCCCTCTCTGTAAATTGTTAAAAAAATAGCCGCCGTGTCTGCAAAGGCAGATACAGCTGCGACATATATTGTAATTGTAGCACATTCAGAAAGTATAGTCAAGCAGAATTTTCGCCAAATACTTGAATAAAACACTATAAATTACAGACAATAATTCCAAAAAGAGTTGTTGGAGATACTATGAAATACTTGAAAAAATATTACAGACACATATTGATAGGAGCGGTCAGCGGCTTTTTGAACGGACTTTTTGGCTCGGGCGGAGGGTGCGTTGTTGTGCCTGCTATGGAGCTTGTGCTCGGCGTCCCCGCGAAAAAATCTCATGCGACGGCGATAGCTGTTATTCTGCTGATGTCGGTTGTAAGCTCATTTTTTTATATACGCGGAGGATATTTTGATTTTGGTCTGTGGACCCCTGTTACAATAGGCGGAGTTTTCGGAGGAATGCTCGGAGCAAAAATTCTGCCCAAAATATCGGTAAGGTGGCTCAAAATCATATTCGGCAGCGTAATAATAGTGACGGCGGTAAAAATGATTTTTTAAAGGATAAGATATGATGACAATATTGATAGGATTTTTAAGCGGAATAATAAGCGGTATGGGTATAGGCGGAGGGGCAATTTTAATCCCTGCTCTTATCCTTACAAGCGGGATAGAGCAAAAGCTGGCACAGGGAATAAACCTTGTCTACTTTTTGCCAACCGCCGTATTTGCGCTTATAGTGCATATAAAGAATAAAAATGTTGAGCTTAAAACGGCGGCAATAATAGCTGCATTCGGCATAGTCGGAGCAATTGTCGGCTCGATGTTTGCAATCCGTATGGATAATGAAATTTTAAGAAAATTATTCGGGGGCTTCCTTGCCTTTATAGGTGTAAGAGAGGTATATAAGGGGATAAAGAGTAAAAAAGAGAAAGGGTGAAAAATCAAAAATTTTATTTATCCAATGCCAAGCCCGGTTCCGCCCAAGCCGAGC
>CALDQB010000041.1 GCA_937911665.1 uncultured Clostridia bacterium
GAAAACGGCATTATGAACGGTGTATCAGAAACAAGCTTTGATGCGGACGCTACTCTCACCCGTGCAATGCTCGTTACAATGCTCTATCGCCAAAGCGGTTCACCTGAAGTTGAAGCAGATGGTACCGACTGGTATTCAGCAGCTCGTACATGGGCAATGAACAACGGAATTTCAGACGGCACAAATATGAACGACGATATCACAAGAGAGCAGCTTGCAACTATGCTTTACCGCTACGCTTCAAGCAAGGGCGAGATTGCAGAGGCAACCGCTACACTCGATAGCTTTGCCGACAATTCTAATGTTAGCGAATTTGCTGCTGCAGCTATGAAGTGGGCAGTTGAAAAGGGTCTCATCAATGGTATGGGCGACGGCACACTTGCTCCTCAGGGCGGCGCTACACGTGCACAGGTTGCAACCATATTTATGAGAGCAGCTGGCTTGTTCTAATCTAGTTTTAGACATACAAAACCCCCGATGCATCAGCATCGGGGGTTTTTGTGCCTCAGGAAAATTAAAAAATTTACATTTCCGTGGGGCGTTGCCACGGTATGGGCTCAGGGCAACTATTCACAAATTTTTTTGATTTTTAACAACACCCATAAATTTATTATAATTTTTAATTTATTTAGTCAAATCATATGCAATTTTGCACACATCTCCTGCGCCCATAGTAATGACCATATCGTTAGCTTTTACATTTTCTTTTATATAATTCGCCATTACCTTCATATCATTGATATAAACAGCACCATCAATCTTGAGAGCGAGGTCGCACGCATGTATTGTTCCGTCATACTTTTCTCTTGCGGGATATACGTCGCAAATCAGAACTCTGTCCGCAATCGGCAAAACCTCTGCAAACTCATCAAGAAGTGCTTTTGTGCGACTGTACGTATGCGGTTGAAAAACGACCCATACTTTATCCTTGCCCATATTCTTTGCCGTTTCAAGCGTAGCACGTATCTCGGTCGGGTGATGGGCGTAATCATCTATGACCTCGCATCCATTAACCTTTCCTATATGCTCAAATCTTCTTTTTGTACCTCCAAAATCAGCAATTCCTTTTTTTACTTTCTCCATATCAAGACCTAAAAAGTCTGCCGTTGCGATAACAGAAAGGGCGTTTAGCACATTGTGTTTGCCGGGCACATTAAGTTCAATTTGTGCAAGCTTTTGACCCCGACGCAATGCACTAAATTTTGCGCATCCTCGCTTATCATATACAATATCTTCTGCAACATAATCGGCATTTTTGTCTTCTATTGCATATTTTAGGCAATTTTTATCGACATTTTGCACAACCGAACATACGTTTTTATCGTCAGAACATACAATATTGCATCCAAGTGGTGAAGTAAGGCTTGCAAATTTTTTAAAAGATGATATAATATGGTTAATACCACTAAAATAATCAAGGTGGTCCTCATCAATATTTGTTATTATTGATAAAAATGGTTTAAAATGCAGGAAGCTTTCTACATATTCACATGCTTCAAATGAAAGGTAGTCTGTTCCGCCAATGCGGCAGTTTCCTCCAATCTGCGGAAGCTCGCCCCCGACCAAAATTGTGGGGTCGCAATCCGCCGCAAGCAAAACCAACGACAGCATTGACGTTGTTGTCGTTTTTCCGTGAGTTCCTGCTACCGCAATCGGGAATTTATAAAGTTGCATCAGTGCACCGAGAAGCTCTGCCCTCTCTATAACGGGAACGTTTAGCTCTCTCGCTGCCATAAGTTCAGAGTTTTCGGGCGAAATCGCCGCGGTGTAACATACTGCGGCGGGATTTTTGATGTTCTCGGCACATTGACCAATGCATATTTCGACCCCTAACGCCGAAAGCTCGTCGGTTATATTTGTATCTTTTGCATCCGAGCCTGAAACTTCATATCCAAGGTGAATAAGCATCCGTGCAAGCGCACTCATACTTATTCCTCCAATACCTATCATATGGATTTTCAAACCCGGTTTAAGCTGAGATATTGAAAACTCACTCATAGTTATGCCTTCTTTCAACAAATTTTGGTTCTGCTTTTATATTATGGCATTATTGTATCATAAAAATCCCAAAACCGCAATCCTTAAAATTTAATTTATTGGATTTTTATGGAATTGTTTTGAAAAATAATTATATTTTCAATATTTTATTTAGTAGTTGCCACAACAGTGGCGAGGAGGTTTTACCAATGAACATTACAGACATCAGAGTTCGCAAAATTAACTCAGAGGGCCGTATGAGAGCAGTTGTTTCTGTTACTTTTGACGACGCTTTCGTAGTTCATGACATCAAGGTTATCGAAGGACAAGACAAGCTTTTCATCGCAATGCCCAGCAGAAAGACTCCTGAGGGCGAGTTCAAGGATATTGCACATCCTATCAATGCAGAAACACGTGAGCTTCTGCACGATAAGATCCTCGAAAAGTACGAGGAAGTTGCTAATGCACCCGAAGAAGAAGCGTAAAATACGCAAACAAAAAGAGAGCACAGATGCCTGTGCTCTCTTTTGTTTACAGAATAATTTTTTTGGCGAGGGTTCGTTTTATTATTTCGATTACGTTTACGTTCCCCATACTGCCTGCGATAGTCATTCTTACCACGTTTTCAGTGCCGTCGGTCGGAACGTTAACGCCGTATTCCGCCTCTTCAATCTTATCGTCCACCAAGAGCTGCATTTTATACCCTGCCGCCCTTGCCGCATCCTTTATCGTCTGATTATAGTCCCCGTAAGGATAGGCAATCATATCACATTCTCTGCCGAGGTTTCTCTCTATATCATACTTTGATTTTCTGATTTGCCTTATCATTTCGTTTACATCAAGGCTTGTCATACGCTTGTGATTAACCGTGTGAGACTGAATTTCAATCAGTCCGCTCTCCTCCATTTCGCGTGCCTGTTCCCAGCTAAAGTGGGAATTGTTTACCTTTCCTCCGCCCGCAATTTCGCCGACTGTATCGGTTACAACAAATATTGTCGCAGGAATTTCAAGCTCCTTTAAAATTGGAAAAGCAATCTCGTAATTACTGAGATATCCGTCATCGAAGGTCACTATAATCGGGTTATCGGGAATGGTTACACTTCCGTCATCGCACATAACATATTCATAATATGAGCGCAGACTGATGGGACTGAAATGAACCTTGATAGCCGTCATATGCAGACGGAAATCATTGGGCGAAATCAGGGATATCGCCTCTTCGTTGCTGAATTCATCAGTTGTTATATGGTGATATAAAAGTATGGGGACCTTTGTTGTTTTCTTTTTCTCGCGCCATTCTTTAAGCTCCGCGCTCTCTGTCGGTGCGGTACTGCTTTCTTTATTTCCTTCAAGAGATTGGAGCCATGCAGGCGCCTCACTCGCAAATACAGGCGAGATTGACGTTGCATACGCCATAACTATCAGGGTGGTTATAAGCTTAATAATTTTTCTTCTCATAATCTCCAAAAACCTTTCCGCCGTTATCAATAAACTCGTTGTTATTTTTAGTTCTTACAATCCAATTTATAATATTCTCCGTAACCTCTGCAGAGGGTCTGTCTGCAAAAGCATTGCGCATTCGCCACATAGTCTCAATTTCGGGTTGAGTCAGCAAAAGCTCTTCCTTTCGCGTTCCTGATTTTGCTATATCAATGGCGGGGAAAATCCTCTTTTCCTGAAGTCTGCGGTCTAAATGAACCTCCATATTGCCCGTGCCCTTGAACTCCTCGAATATCATATCATCCATACGGCTTCCCGTTTCGATAAGAGCCGTCGCCAATATGGTAAGACTTCCTCCCTCTTCGATGTTTCTTGCCGCACCGAAAAACCGCTTCGGCTTGTAGAGAGCGCCCGGGTCAAGACCGCCTGACAAGGTTCTGCCCGTCGGAGTAATTACAAGGTTATATGCCCTTGCAAGACGGGTGATACTGTCAAGCAGAATAACCACGTCTTTTTTATGCTCTACAAGGCGCTTTGCCCTCTCTAAAACAATTTCTGCAACCTTTGCATGATTTTGAGGCTCTTCGTCAAACGTAGAAAATATAACATCGCCCTTTATGCTCCTTTGCATATCGGTTACTTCCTCGGGTCTTTCATCAATCAAAAGAACGATGAGCGAAACGTCGGGGTTATTATCCGTAATGCTGTTGGCAATACTCTTTAAAAGTGTAGTCTTTCCCGCTTTTGGAGGAGCCACTATAATGCCTCTCTGACCCTTGCCGACAGGAGCAACCAAATCTATAAGGCGCATAGCATAATCAACGCCGCCACGCCCTAATTTAAGTCTCTCATCAGGGTATATGGGCGTTAAATCGTCAAAAGCTTTTCTTCGTATAGCAACATCTATCGGGTCGCCGTTCACCGTCTGAACATACAAAAGCGCCTGATACTTCTCACCCTCATGTTGCATACGGCTGTTGCCGATTATAAAGTCGCCCGTTTTAAGATTAAAGCGGCGTATTAAATTTTGCGAAACATAAACATCATTCTCACCCGACTGATAATTATTGCTTCGCAGAAAGCCATAGCCGTCCGCCATTACCTCGAGGACACCGCTCATAAGATTTGTGCGTCTTACGGGGTCGCTGTAATTTTCCGCGGGTTTATCCGCTTGTATAGTCTTCGCATTTTGGGCATCAATATTCGCATTTTCTTCCGCATCGCTCTTGCAAAGCATATCTATAAGCTCCTGCTTTTTGAGCTTGCTTATATTTTTTATGCCTGCCGTTTTTGCAGTTTCTTTAATTTCGCTTATTTTCATATTTTCTAACTGTTGCCTGTCCATATTTATTCTCCGTTCTGATTTTGAGCTGTGTTATCCGCAAATATATTCACTATCGGATTACCTCTGTACATAGGCTCTGCTACACGTGAACCCTCTATCGCATTACTTATCGCATTTGCGCTGCCGATTTGCGCCGCAACATATATGATTGCAAGCAATATGTAGGTTACCAATATTCCCTGAAGCGCCCCAAGGAGCAGCCCCGTGATATGATTGAAAAAGCCTATAACGGGCAGATTTGACAAGACTCTCAAAAGCTTAATAGCAATCCATATTATAATCCTTGATACGAGTAAAACCGCCAGAAAAGCGATAACCTTTACCGTTACTGTTGCTATTGCCTCTGCCGCGCCGTAGGCGAAATCCTCTACCCCCGCATTGATTGCAGTCTGTACGCCCTGAGGTATCATTATTCCCTCTGTCGTAACCGTGTTTGTACCAATAACGCCTTGTATACCCTCTGCTATACCGCTTTTAACGCCGAATGTTACAAGCAAATCTGCCACAATGGGATATAAAAACCACGCAAGAATCAATGATGCCGCAAGTGAAAGTATCCCTACGACAGACCCCACAAAACCTTTTTTATATCCAAAGACAGCAAATCCTGCTACAATCAAAACGATAATTATATCCGCCATAAATACTCCTCACTTCGGTTATCTTATACCGAAAATCTCTCCGCTCATACTTCCTGTGGCTACTGCGGTCTTTCCGCTTTCAAAAACGCCTACCGCCTCTGTGTCATGCTCGGCTTTTATAATCTTTTTGACCTTTCCCCTTGGTGTTATGCTTACAATGCCCTTTTGCTCGACAACGATTGTTCTCTTGCCGCCTGTTGCCAGATGTCGTATATCAGAATCCGACTTATATGAGCCTGTAAACTTTCCTGACATTGTATACATTTCAACCAGAGAGTTTCCCATATTATCACGGACTTCAACCGCTATAATATCGTCGCTGTCTATGCTGTAAAGAGACGGGCTCTTACCCTTTAAAGATATACAAAAAAGCTCTTTTCCCTTTTTATTATAGCCAACGATACTGTTATCGCACACTACGATGAGCTTGTTATCAGAAACGAATTTCATTTCTGCCGCAAGCTCGCCATTTCGCTCTGCGGTAGAAATCACTTCTCCCCTGCTTGTGTCGATAAATTGTATTTTGGAAGATACTTCCCCGTCTCCCTCTACAAGTTGTGCAACCGCAAGATATCTTCCTCTGGCGGTTATGTCAATATCGGTTATATAGCCACTGCCGCTGTTCCACGCATAAATCTCTCTGCCTCGCTTATTGAACACAGCAACCTTGCCCTTGTAGCCGTCGGTATCTGTTGCTATTGCCGCAAATCCCTTTTCGGTTACTTTTGCCGAAATTATGTCATTCTCTACTTTATATTCCGTTGCTTTTTTGCCGTTTTTATAGCTTGCCGCATAATGCTTGCCCGCAAGGTCACAGAGCATCGTATACTCCCCGCCTATGTCAATCTGCGGTTGTGACAAGGCTTGCTCTATCTGCCACTTTGTTTTTCCGTTTTCATCCACCGCAATCGCACCGCGGTTGTTGCTAAGAAGCACTCCCCACTGTCCTGAATGAATTGTGTAGGGCGCCCCCGCCTCAAATGGTACATCAAGGGACTTTTCCCCAAACCCCGACGCAATCTCACAAATAACAGAAATTATCAAAATTATTGCGATAATTGCCGCTATCGTACGCACAGGATAAAAGGTATACTTTTTCTTTTTGAAAGTTAAAGTAGCAGTTTTTGAAAACAGCTCACGCAGGATCTGCCCTGCTCTTTTCTTCTGCCTTTTTTCCCTTTCCTTATATATATTTGGCTTCACCTTTGTTCATTCCTTTCGCCTGTCCTAATAAAATACCTTCTTCAAAAACAGTCCCTCGGGCGGAGCGGTAAGTCCGCTCTCCCTTCTGTCACCGCTTGCTATTATTTGCGGAATATCCTCTGCCGCAAGCTTTCCGAACCCAACCTCTGCAAGAGTTCCCGTAATTATTCTGACCATATTATACAAAAACGCATCTGCTTCAACCGTTACGGTGAGGAGTTCGGGCGTCTCGGCATCCTCTGTGACCGAACATTCCCTTATTGTTCGAACTGTTGTCTTTTGGCTTCCGCCTGCCGCCATAAATGCCGAAAAGTCGAATGTTCCTATAAAGTGCTCTGCCGCTTTTTTCATAGACTCTCTGTCCATATTATATGGCAGAAACCAACTGTATCCGCAATGAAACGGGTTCTTCATTCTGCCGTTCCATATGCGGTAGATATATTTTTTGCCCTTTGAAGAAAATCGAGCGCTAAAATTATCATCTGCAATCCATGCTTCAAGTGCCGTAATATCCCCGTCTAATTTATGGTTGAGGGCATATGGCAGCTTTTCGGGCGGGATTTGGGTAGCTGACCTGAAATTCATTACATAATCGAGAGCGTGCACGCCCGCATCGGTGCGGCTGCAGCCTGTCACCTTTATTTCCTCATTTGCGAGGTCAGAGAGAGCTTTCTCGATTGTTTCCTGAATTGTTATTCCGTTTTTCTGATATTGCCAGCCATGATAGTTTGTACCATCATACATAAGCCGCATCGCGATATTCTTCATAAAAATCTCCATTTATAAAAAGTTAAGACCTATAATAATTCCCACCAAAACAACCATAACCGCCCCTGCCGCTATATCTCTGCCTGCGTATTTAAGCTCGTAAAGTCTGGTTCGGTTTTCGCCGCCACGATAGCATCTGCACTCCATAGCAGTTGCAAGCTCGTCTGCGCGTCTGAATGCTCCTACAAACAATGGAACAAGAATAGGCACCATAGCTTTTGCTCTTTTAATCAGGCTGCCGCTTTCTATATCGGCGCCTCTTGCCGCCTGCGCCTTCATTATCTTATCTGTTTCCTCCATAAGAGTCGGAATAAACCTGAGCGCAATTGACATCATCATAGAGAGTTCATGAGCGGGTACGCCTATTTTCTTAAACGGACGAAGCAGCCTTTCCATACCATCTGTCAATGATATTGGCGAGGTGGTAAGTGTAAGCATAGACGTGCCGAGTATTAAAAATATAAGGCGCAGTACCATAAACACTGCAAATCGGATACCCTCTTTTGTTATCTTTAAAAATCCAAGCTGCCATACAACGTCACCGCCTGTTAAAAACAGGTTAAAAAGTCCCGTTATCACTATGAATACCATTATTGGCTTTAACCCTTTTACCACTGTCATCGGCGGTATCTTCGAAATATATACACTTGCCCCTATGAATATTGCCAAAGCAACATATCCGAGAGGGTTTTGTACGCAAAATACAACCACAATATAGCAAAGAGCGATAAGTATTTTTGTCCTCGGGTCAAGATTATGAACCGCAGTATCTCCGGGGAAATACTGACCGAGAGTTATATCTTTCAGCATGTCTTGTCCCCCTCTCTAAAAAGGGCCTTTTTTATAAAATAAACCGCCTCTTCCATTGTGTATATCCCCTCATCAACGGGGAAACCCTTTTCACGCAGTCCGTCTGTGATTTTTGTAATTTGCGGAACGCTGAGTCCAATTTCTTCAAGTCGGTCGCCTCGTTTGAAAACCTCCTTGGGTGTCCCGAACATTTCGACTCTGCCGCCGCTTAAAACCAAAATTCTGTCCGCAAGCTTTGCTACATCCTCCATACTATGCGAAACAAGGATAACTGTCAAATCCATTCTCTCGTGCATATCCTTTATTTTAAAGAGGATTTCGTCTCTTCCCGCAGGGTCAAGTCCCGCTGTCGGTTCATCCAAAATGAGAATTTTGGGTTCCATAGAAAGCACACCCGCAATTGCCGCACGGCGTTTTTGTCCGCCCGACAAATCAAACGGTGATTTGTCAAGGAGCTCTTTGGGAAGACCTACAAGGTTTGCCGCAAATTCTACCCTGCGTCTTACCTCGTCATCATCAAGTCCCATATTCAAAGGTCCAAATGCTATATCCTTGTAAACTGTTTCTTCAAAAAGCTGATACTCGGGATACTGCATAACAAGACCAACATCAAAACGCACATCACGCAGTTTGGTCTTCTTGTCCGACAAATCCTTTCCGTTTATCATTACACTTCCGCTACTCGGCTTTAAAAGTCCGTTAAGCATCTGTATCAAAGTGGATTTGCCCGACCCTGTATGTCCAATAAGGCCTATAAACTCACCTTTATTTATCTCAAGGCTTACATTGTCGAGAGCCTTTTTTTCAAAAGGTCCGCCCGCCATATAAACGTAGCTTACATCGTTTAGCTTTATCATATGCTATTCACCCAATTTTCTAATAATTATGTCAATACATTCATCCACCGAAAGTGCGTCTTCTTCTATATCGATGCCGATTTTTCTCAAATTATAGATAAGCTCTGTCGCCTGAGGGGTGTCGAGCCCAAGTGCCCTCATTCTCTCAACCTGAGGGAAAATTTCTTCAGGCTTTCCGTCGAATTCTACCTTTCCGCTATCGACTACTATAACGCGGTCTGCCTCTACCGCCTCTTCCATATAATGAGTTATGAGAACAACTGTTATGTTCTGACTGCGGCAAAGATTTTTTACCGTTTCCATTATTTCATATCTTCCCGTGGGGTCAAGCATCGCCGTCGGCTCGTCAAGGACTAAAACCTCAGGTTTCATCGCAAGAACCCCCGCTATTGCTACTCTCTGCTTTTGTCCGCCCGAGAGCATATGCGGTGCGTGCTTCATAAATGCACTCATATTTACAGTGGCGAGGGCATCATCAACTCTTTTTCGGATTTCATCCCTCGGTATGCCGAGATTTTCAGGAGCAAAGGCAACATCTTCTTCAACAATATTTGCCACCATCTGATTATCAGGGTTTTGGAACACCATTCCTACTCTTTTGCGGATTTCGAAAAGATTCTGCTCGCCCAATGTATCAAACCCGTCAACCATAACCTTGCCCGAGGTGGGTATGAGTATTGCATTGAGATGCTTTGCAAGGGGAGACTTCCCCGAGCCGTTATGACCCAGAACCGCCACAAATTCACCCTTTTTGATATCGAGCGAAATCCCCTTTAAAACCTGATTTATTTCTTCTGTTTCTTCGTTTACATAATCAAAACGTAAATCTCTAATCGAAATTATACTGTCCATTTTTTCAGCCCCCGCTATGCAAAAACGCTCGTTAATCCCTGCTCTGCCATCGCGCACTATATCCGCAAGGCAAGTATATATCATCATTTGCTATCGGCAGACATACCTCGTCTGCCTCTGTCTTTCCGCCAAACTTTTTCTCTATTGTAAGACGGCATATATTCTCCATAACCTTACCCGAAAGCCCCGTTGTATAGGAATTTACAAGGAAGAATACAGGCTTATCTGAAAGCAATTCTGTGCACAGACTTATCAAATCAAATATTTCGTCTTCTATTTTCCACACTTCTCCATTCGGCCCTCTGCCATAAGAGGGAGGGTCCATAATAATGCCGTCATATTTGTTGCCTCTGCGAAGTTCTCTCTGTGCAAACTTTTTTACATCGTCTACTATATAGCGAATCGGATGCTCGGAAAGTCCCGAAAGTGCCGCATTCTCTTTTGCCCATGCAACCATACCTTTTGCGGCATCAACGTGGCACACCTTTGCCCCTGCTGCTGCGGCGGCTACTGTTGCTCCGCCCGTGTAGGCAAAAAGGTTTAAGACATTGAGCTGTCGGTTTTCCTTTTTTATAAGGTCAGAAAACCAATCCCAGTTTGTCGCCTGTTCGGGAAAGAGCCCCGTATGCTTAAAGCCCATAGGTTTTATTCCAAACTTAAGATTTTTGTACGAAATTGTCCATGAATCAGGCAATCGTTTGTAGCATTGCCAGCTTCCGCCGCCGCTCTTACTGCGGTTGTAACGGGCGTCGGCACTTTTCCACTCCCTCGCAGTTTTGTCTGATTTCCATACAATCTGCGGATCGGGTCGTACAAGCACCTTGTCACCCCAATACTCGAGCTTCTCGCCCTCTGAACAATCTATAATTCTGTAATCCTTCCATCCGTCTGCAATAAACATATGCCACACATCCTCTTTCGGTTAATCGCCCAATTATTCAGCAGTTTTTATGCTGTAAACTGTACTTTCACACTCTGCGTATTTTGTTGTTATCAAAACAGTTGTACCCGCCGCAAGATATTTGCTTGCCGCAGTATAATACCCCGTATCGCTTGTCTTGCCTGTGAACTCAACGGTTACATAAGCGTTATATCTGTCCTCGGGGTCCTTTACAGTTTCAAAGCTGCCGTCTGCCATATTTACATAATATTCGCCCGGCTCATACTTAACCTCTGTTATATCTCCTATATATTCCTTTGATGTCTTGTCGTGCAAAGGGCCGCCCTTTTCAAGTGCCGAAACTGTGAAATGACGTATGTTCTTTACAAGAAAAGTACATTCTATCTTTTCTCCGTACACAGCAGGAGATGTACTGCCGCCGCTAAATCTCATAAATATTCCAACGGCAAGAATTGCAATTATAAGTACTACCGCTATATCAACTATACTTATTTTGCCGAACAATTTTCCTTCTTTATTTATAATCATTCATAACACCCCTTATCTATTGCGCCTTTTCTGTTCCAAGGTCTATAACATAACCCTTGCCTGCCCAGTTTTTACTGCCAAGCACAACGGATTGTCCCACCCTTATTGCCGAGCCGTCAAGCGCAATCGTACTGTCGGATTCTGTTCCGCTTCCGCTGAACGAAATTTTCACATCGTACATCTCGGGTATTTCTGCGCGGATTACACGTCCCTCTAATATATCATAGCCCGTAGCTTTAGCGGGAACTGCCTCCACCTTTGAAACAACCGCCTCTGCCTTTTCTTTCTCGCCCACATATACAACATCGCCTACGGCTACATTATCTGCAAAATCTTTGTTTTGTGATGTAAGCTCTACGGTAGCGTTTACCTCCACGTTTTCGGCAGATGTATTTACTACCTCTGCGCCTGTACCGAAGAGGATATATGCCCCTGCCGCAACCACAAGCACCAGAACCACAAGAATAAATACGTCCATTCCGTTAAACTTTATCTTTGCTCTGCTCATATTCTATCTTCCTTTCCTTTTATCCGCAATACGTGCATATACCTTTTCTATTCTGCGCGAATTTACTTCTGCGGTAAAATTCTCTTTATATATTCTTTTGCACTCACTACTCATATTTTTATATAACTCTTCGTCGCAGAAGAGCTTTTCAAGCGCATCTGCCAAAGCCTGAGGCTCGTGAGTGGGGGTGAGATATCCGTTTACCCCGTCTTTTATTACTCCTGGATTTCCGCCGAAATCAGTTACAACTGCGGGCTTTCCAAGACTCATACCCTCAAGGAGCGCAAGGCTTGTAGCCTCTGTGCCGAATGAGCAGTTGACCTGAACATCCATAACATTCATAAGCGGCTCTACATTATTCAAAAATCCAAGCATTATTACACTGTCCTCAAGTCCCGCCTTTGCTATCTGCTCACGAAGGTCTGCTTCCATATCGCCTGTTCCCGCAATCAAATATTTTGCAGATATTCCCTTGTCTCTTAAAATCCGTGCCGCCTCTACAAAATATTTGTGTCCCTTGACAACGTTGAGTCTTGCCGCCATAACGGCAACCTTTTCGCCGTCCTTTATACCATACTCTTTTTTTGCCTGCAACATCTTTCCCTCGTCATATGGAATAAGCGGCTCCACTCCGTTTAAAATAACCTCTATTTTGTCTTTTGACACTCCCGTCGCGGTAAGGTTATCCTTCGCCGCCTCTGCTACCGCAATTATTTCATCTGCCGTGTGATTATTAACCCAACCGTTTATCGCCTTGCCGAGCCCCTTTGAAATTACGGGTGACGGCGGAAATACGCTGTGGCGGGTGTAAACCGCTCCTATATTACACATCTTTGCGGCAATTCTTGCCGACATACTTGCGTGAGTATGGACAATATCGGGTTTCAATCTTTTAAATAATCGACGAAGCCTGAACACCGCCCTCATATCAAGGGACTTTTCAGCAAGATAATCAATCTCAAAAATCTTTACGTTATACTTTTCTGCCTCCGCCTTTAAAAGACTGTTCTTTGGCAGACACAGGCAGACCTCAAACTTTTCTCTGTCGAAGGTTTTCAAAAAGGTAAGTATACACTTTCCCGCTCCGCCAATATTGGAATCAGATGAAACTTCAATTACTCTAATCATTTGGTACCTCTCCCCTTTCGGATATATAAACACATGCTCTTCCCATTGCGAGCACACACCAGAATACAAGCATTACTCTATAGTTATAGAAGCAGTTGTCGAACATTCCCTGAAGCAAAAATCCGCATACTCCTGCAGATATGGCAGTTATAATTGTAGACATTTCACTTCCCTTGCCGCCACCCATTCCGTAGCCCGCCATCATTCTGCGGAAGAAGAATAGCGCAATCAGCAAGAATATCACTATGCCCGCAATTCCGGACTCTACTAAAATCTGCAAAAACAAATTATGTGAGTGGGGTGCTACTATACCATTGTATGAATAGAACGGATAAACCTGCGTAAACGCCTCTTGTCCCATACCTATTCCTGATATCCAGAAATCTCTCATCA
Source organism: uncultured Clostridia bacterium (assembly GCA_937911665.1). Taxonomy (GTDB): domain Bacteria; phylum Bacillota; class Clostridia; order Monoglobales; family Monoglobaceae; genus UMGS1820. The sequence continues at coordinate 13,352 of CALDQB010000041.1, forward strand.
TTGCAAGAGTTCCCATCCATATATAAACTCTGTAAGAGGTTGACGAATCCTTCATATCGCCTATGCTCAAAAATCTGTTAATTATACTCTCGGGCAATACAATAGGTATAACAGGAAGCGCCGCAAGTCCGAGTCCCCAGAGCTTACCCGCCGCAAATGTTATAAATATTGCCGCGGCGAACAGAATTCCTATCCAGCAACCTCTCGAAAACGTGAGGATTAACGCAAGAAACATAATTGCCGAAATGCCCGCGTATACGATTTTAGCGGCGGCGCGGCGTCTTGTCCACATAAGTCCTATCGAAACGGGCAGAACAAGCAGTATATATTCGCCAAGGACATTGGGGTTGCCGAGGGTCGAATAGATACGCATTTTTATATCCTCGAACATTTCCTCGTCCATCCACGCCTGATTTGTGTCCCAACCAAACAGATATTGTGCAAGTCCGTAAAGACACACCAAAAATCCCGACATCACAAAACATACGAGAAGATTTTTCAAAATACGCTTTGAGTTGACCGAGTTTATAATCACAAAATACATTGTCATAAATACAACGTATATTGCCCATATACTGAGGCTTTTTACCATTGCGAACGATGTAATGGCCGCAACTAAATAAACCGCTATAAATGCTATTATCAAAAATCCTATCCCGTCAAATTTCCATTTGAAGTCCTTTTGAATAACAGAATGAACAATCATAGAGAAAAGGCACAAAAGCGAAAGCCCTACCCCCGCCATTGTGGGTGCAAGCGGGGCTGCGAAAACCAAAAAGAACACACCTGCCGACGGCTTCTTCATTACAAGCATCACGCCGAATGCTCCGCCTACTACAAGCACGATGAATATGGGGTGAATAACCACTCCCGCAAGTCCTGCCAAAAGTCCCAAAACAACCGCCGGGATAAATCTTCCCTTACCCTTTACATATTCTGCATCATACCACTTAAAGTCTGCATCTATGTAAAGAAGATGGCAGATAAGCTGCACAAGTGCGGAATGCTTTAAAATATCGGTAAAATTCACATTTATGAAAGACAAGATAAGTCCGCAGAGCAATGCCGCAAGAGCCAAGGTATTGACCCCCGCTCCAAGCGCTATCCCGCCTGCGATAATTACTGCTGATGTCGTCATCAAAAGCACGCCGATAAAACGCAGGTTGAGCGCCAGAAGATTTTCAAGGTACATTCGGCACAAATTCAAAAACAGACTCTTTTCGATTTTGTCCGATATCGTATCGCCGAATTTTCTCTGCAAAAACTCAAGAAAGGTAAACGGACTTCTTGCAATTCTGCCCGCAATGCTTCTTTCCAAAACGTCCCCGCTTATATGAAGAACTCTAAACCAGCCTGCAATACGGCTGTTCTTCCATGCCGTTGATATGGCATCATAAAGGCGTCTTAATACTCTGTATGTGCAACTGTTTTTTATTATATTCCATATAAAAAACCACGCCGTCTCAAATATTCCTGTAGTTTCTCTCATATAATCAATCCCTTCGCCCTGTCGCGCCGAATTTATTTTTTAAATAATCTTGCCATTCCTCTTATTTCATCAACCTTCAAGACATAAGCAAGTCCCACATATGCAAGCGTTGCGGGAACTGCGTCAACACAAAGCCGAACCAGAGTCATAATCGTTCCCCCGCCTATATCTTTAGCAAAGATATCAATTACCTTTGCAATTCCAAACGCAGCTGCCGCACATATTAAAATTTTCAGCACATTTGCCATAAATGCCTTTGTTATAACTCCGCTGCGTTTTTTATTTATCATAACCAAAAGACAGATTGCAATAACAGTCGAGCTTATCGCACTCGCAAGGGCGAGTCCGCCGATACCGCCGTCCAAAACACCCACAAAGATTGCCGCTGCCAAGAAGTTGACCGCTATACCTATCATTGATGTAATCATCGGTGTCTTGCCGTCAGAGAGGGCATAAAAGCTTTTGTTTAAAACCTCGCACACGGCATAGCCTATCATACCAAATGAATAGAAGAAAAGTGCCTCGCCCGTAATTTTTACGGCGTCACTTCCGAATGCTCCTCTTTCAAACACTACGCTTATTATAGGTTCTGAAAGAGCAAGGAAGAGAGCACACACAATCGCTATTATCGCAACTACCGAGCCTATCGATATTCTCGTTATCTCTGCAAACTCATCGCTTCTTTTGTCGTCGCTCATTCTGGAGAGCTTGGGGAAGATAAAGTTTGTTACGGCATAAGCAAAAACGCCGACCATTATTATATAAATCTTATTCGCCCAGTTGAGTGCCGAAACCGCTCCGTCACCGAGCTTTGAGCCAAACGACATATTGATTACGTTGCAAAGGGGTTGTACCCATGAGCTTATAAGCACGGGCAGAGCAATCAGCGCCGCCTCGCAAATCCCTGAATCCTTTATTCTGAACCTGAATTTGTATCTGTAACCAAACTTTATAAGATGCGGGATTTGCACAACAAGCTGAAGCGCCCACGCAATAAGCATCGAGACCGCAACCCCGAAAAGCCCGAACCTGTTTCCAAACACAAGCAGATAGAGTATCATTACTCCGTTTGAAACCACACTTATAAGCGAGGGAATTGTAAACTCTCCAAACGATTGTAAAATTCCAACCGCTATATATGCAACTGCCGTAAACGCAATCGAGGGGAATAAAATCCGCAAAATCTCTGCCGTATATTCTATCTTTCCCGCAACATCAGCGTACCCGGGAACCATAAGTCGCACGAGCGGCTCTGCAAAGGCCATTCCAATTCCCGCAATACACAGAGCAATGAAGCCGACTATGGTTGCAAAATTATTCGCAAAATCCATAGCAGCCTGTTTGCCGTCTCTTTCCATTGTTTTATTGAATATCGGAACAAAAGTAGATAATATGGCAACACCAAGCACCATATCAAAAAATAAAAGCGGAATTTGTGTAGCAGTATTTATAATATCAGACTCAAGACCCTGACCGTAAATGTTGGCAATTATCATCTCCCGCAAGAGTCCCATAACCTTTGCGAGCATAATTATTATCGCCATTATACCAACTGTTTTTACGGATCTGCCACCTGACTTCTTTTCATTTGACATTTATCAAACCTCACCTGAAAGTAATCAATTAGAATTTCTCACTATTTAGTATACAACAAAGCGGATAAAAAGTAAAGTTTATACGATAAAAGTAACATAAATTTAAAAAAGTGTACTCGGCATAGAGCAGGGTACACTTCTTTAAGACTATTCTTCAAATTCAAACATATCGGCGTTGCGGTCTCTGAAAATATCATAAACGGGCGCCATAACCTCAGGGTCGAGAATCTGCGAGAGCATTTCCTCGCCGTTTTCATCTTCCGTAATTTTGAAGATTACAACCTCTGTAACATCCTCTTCGTCCTCGTCATAAGGAATGCAGATTACATACTCCTCATCCTTATACCGAACTGTGTCGAGATGCTCGAACGTTTTTTCGTTGCCCTCCTCGTCATAGAGGTCAATCAAATACGGATTTTCCTGCATTTCTGACATATTTATCATCCTTTCTTTATCTTATACTATCAAGGTATCCCTGCAGAATATAGGCAGCAGAAATGCTATCCACGCTATCCTTGCGTTTTTTACCCCTGACATTTGTTTCATTCATTAGATTGTGTGCCGATACAGTTGTCAACCTCTCATCCCAGAGTATAATCTCTGTATCAACAATTTCCTCTATCATAGCCTTGAGCTTTTTTGCCTTTTCTGCTCTCGGCCCGAGAGAACCGTTCATATTCTTCGGAAATCCCAGAATAATTTTCTCCGCCCCTTGCTCTCGGGCAAGCGAAGCGGTATATTCTGCAACGCCCTTTATACTTTTGCATTTATATGCGTCTAAAACATTTGCCCCAAAGCCGACAGCGTCGGAAATTGCATAGCCTGTCCTAGTATCGCCAAAATCCACACCTAATATTTTCATATAAATATGCCTTTCTGTGTTTTAAAATTTTACATAGCCCTGTCTCTTTTACCTAAATCATTCCGTTTCGCTTTTGCAGGGACAGGCGTCCTCGACTGTCCGTTTGCGGAATGCATAAATGCATTCCCTGCAATTAATTTCATTCTACCACAAAATTTTGAAATAATCAAGGCAATACTTCTGTCCATATTTTTGTCATTACATTTTCAGTTTTTGAATAAACTTTATCGGTGATAAATATGCTCAACTACATTTGGGGCGGAATGATAATAATAAGCCTTGTAACCTCTCTTTTCACAGGTAGGGTCCAAGAAACCGCTGCCGCTGCAGCAGAAGGCGCAGGGGCTGCTATCGAGATCTGCATTTCTCTGCTTGGGATAATGTGTCTCTGGAGCGGTCTTGCCAAAATCGGCGAAAAGGCGGGGCTTATAAAAATCTTCGCCCGTCTGCTCCGCCCTGTTACAAATATTATATTCCCCTCGCTCTCCCCTGACAGTCCCGCTCTTGGCGCAATAGTCTTAAACGTAGTTGCAAATCTCTTTGGAATGGGAAATGCGGCAACACCTCTCGGCATTAAGGCAATAACCGAGCTTAATAAACTAAACAAAGGCAGACGCACGGCATCCAACGAAATGTGTATGTTTGTCGTTATAAACACCGCATCAATTCAGCTTTTGCCCACCACCCTTATCTCGATGCGTCAACAATGGGGTTCTGCCGTGCCCGGCGAGGTTATAGTCCCCGTATGGATAGTGAGCATCTGCGCCCTTATCGTTGGCGTTTCCGTCGCAAAACTGCTCGAGAGGAGAAATTTACTTTGAGTTACATATCTATCTTTGCAATTCCCGTCTTTATCGCAATTTTCATAGTCTTCGGTCTTGTTAAAAAAGTTGGCGTATATGACTGCTTTACCGAGGGCGCAAAAGAGGGCGCACAGAGTATGCTCGGCATTATCGCCCCTCTTGTCGGACTTATGGTTGCTATCAATATGTTCCGCGCAAGCGGTGCTCTTGAGCTTATCGCAAAAGCGCTTTCCTCCCCTTTAGGTCTTTTGGGAATTCCCGCCGAGACTTTGCCTCTTGCCCTGCTCCGCCCTATTTCGGGAAGCGCATCTACGGCTATCATAACGGATATATTTAAAACAGTAGGACCCGACTCGGAAGCGGGTAAAATTGCGTCGGTTATGATGGGCTCGACAGAAACTACTTTCTATACAATTGCAGTTTATTTTGGAGCGATAGGCATAAAAAATACACGTCACACCCTGACGGCAGCTCTCTCGGCGGATGTCACCGGGATTATACTCTCTGCCGTGGTTGCACGTGCATTGATTATTTAATTTTACGAATCAGGCACCTATTTCAAATTTGTCCATCAAGAACCGTTGTACCTGATTGCGCTTCATTCCAAGCACAAGAGCAAACTCATCAAACAATATTTTTTCGCATTCTTTAAGTGTGCGTTCATCTGAAACACGAAGCTTTTTACCGCGGAGCGTCACCTCTGCCCTGCGCTTATAAATCATACGGATAAGCCTTGTTATTTGCGCAATATCTCCGCTATCCACAATCTTTCGGAATTCTTCTCCGCGCCTTGCATCGTCAAATATCCAGTCGTCTTTTGCCCCGCACGCCTTTTCAATTGCATCACAAATTTCATCCTCTGACAAAATACCCTTCATCTTACCCAACAGCCTCTCATTTTGTGCAGGAACGTAAATTGTAGCTTTATCATCATATATCGGTTTTAGAATGTAGTACGAAAGGGTCTCCTTACCGACTTTCTGTTCTGAAACTTCAGCAATCCGGCACACTCCGTCTGTACCATATAAAACTGTGTCGCCGATGTTGTAATTCATCAAATCAGTCCTTTAATCCATAATAACTGCCTTGCTACAACTACATTATATCACACTTTTCGTCAATTTGTAAGTAAAATTTTGGGTAAATTTCTGTTACTTTATCTTGACAAAGGTTTATTTAAAGCTTTTTCCCTGAATAAATGAACGTATAGCCAACAGGCGGGATATCAAGTATCAGCTTGCCGTTTTCGGCGGTTACAGGCACAGAATTTTCCATTCCCATATATAACTTTCCAAACTCAAAATCACTAACGTCAATCTCTGCCCGTTGCGGCTCAAAGCTTCTGTTAACTGCACATATGGCAAAGCTTCCGTCGCCCTTATTCCCAAATGCGTCTTTACCTTTCTCGAAATAGCGCGCATATACTATGACTCCGTCATTTGCATACAGAGTTTTGTAAAGTCCGCTCTTGAGTACACCCAGAGTATTTCTTGCCTTTGCAAAACTACGGCATGCCTCAAGAGGCTCGATATCTATATTGCGCCACGTAAAATATCCTCTGTTAAACGGGTCTTTTCCGCCCTGCATTCCTATTTCGTCGCCGTAATAAACCGATGGTACACCGACAAACGTCATTTGCATAAACATTGTGCATATAAGTCTGTAAGTTGCAAGACTCTCCATCCCCGAGGATAATCTCTCTTCACCGCAATTCTCACCGAGGTCGCCAAGCAACGACTTTATCCTCATTGTATCGTGAGTACCTACAAGGTTCATAAGCGAATATCTGACATCAAGCGGATAATTCTCTGCTATCGACATAAGACGTCGGTCTAATTCCTCCGCACTCTCTCTGCCCATAAGAAACGCAGTTACATTATCCTTGAACGGATAATTCATAACGCTGTCAAGCTCTGCCCCGAGAAGATACTTTCTCTGCTTACTGTAAGCAACCTTATTAGACGCATCCTCCCATACCTCGCCGATAATCACTGCATCCTCTTTTACCTTTTTCGCCTCGGTCCGCAAAATCTCAATAAATTCATCGGGAAGCTCATCGGCAACGTCGAGCCGCCAGCCCGACGCCCCCAGACGCAACCACTTTTTGATTACAGAATCTTCGTCCCTTAAAATGTAGTCAAGGTATGAATCGTCCATTTCATTCACATTCGGGAGGTTACTGCAGCCCCACCAGCTTTCATAGCTTTTACCCTCGCCGAAGCTATACCAACTGCGGTAAGGCGAATTTTCATCATTATACGCTCCGCCATCGCCATAGGAACGATATTTATTAAAATAAATACTGTCAGAACCCGTATGACTGAAAACACCGTCAAGGATTATGCGGATATCCATCTTCTCCGCCTTTTCGCACAGCTCCTTAAAATCCTCTTCTGTACCGAGCATCGGGTCTATCTTTTTATAATCCGCCGTATCATATCTGTGATTTGAATACGCCTCAAAAATGGGATTTAAATATATTACCCCTACGCCAAGCGATTTGATGTATGGGAGCTTTGCTATAATTCCGCGCAGGTTTCCGCCGTAAAAATCGTTATATGCAGGTCCGTCCTCATACGGATGGCGGTTGTTTGACATCTTCTCCCCGGTGTCATAATGGATTATATATTCATCCCTCTTTTTAAATATTTCGCTGCCTTGCTCACCAAAAAAACGGTCAGGGAAAATTTGATACATTATTCTGCCCCTGAACCATTCGGGAGTTTTGAAATCCTTATCATACACGGTTATCTGATAACTCTCCGCCTCGAATGCGTCAACCTTCCTGCCGACTCCTCCAAGCCTTTCGGCATTATTGGCATAGATGCACCTTTCACCGTCTGCACAAACTACAAAGTAGTACCAAATCAGGCACGGCTTATCGGGCGTTTTAAGCGAGAACCCATAGACAAAGCCGTCGCTTTTATCCTCAAGCGACATTTTATGCAAAACCTCTTCTCCGTTTTGCCATACCCTGAGCAAGACCTCTTCAGGCTGCGCAGATGAGTATACGCAAAGGCGAAGCCTAACAACACTCCCCGTTTGAACTGCGCCAAACGGGGAGCGATATTTTATATCCTGTGAATTATGCAAAATCTCCATATCCAAATCTATCCTTTCAATGCCAAGCTAAAATATTGTCACCTTAAACACACCCTACATAAACGCATAAAAGAGTATGGGCAAAAATATCGCGGGCACAAAATTCATAACCTTAAACTTTGAAAGTCCAATCATATTAAGTGCCAACGCAATCAGTATAAGCGAACCAACACAGGACATCTCTGCGATTGCAACATCGCTGAGCAGAGGTGCCGCCATAATTGCAAGCAGGGTTATTCCGCCCTGATAGACAAAAACAAAGCCTGCCGAAAACAATACGCCTATCCCGAGAGATGATGCGAACAAAATCGCCGCAACAAAGTCAAGCGTGGACTTTGCAAACAGGGTTTCGTGATTGCCCGTAAGACCGCTCTGCATAGCGCCTACAATTGCCATTGCACCGACACAGAAAAGCAGACTTGCCGTAACAAAACCCTCTGCTATGTTGCCTCCGCCCGCTAATTTACGAAACCGCTCCTGTATCTTCTCACCAAGAATGTTTATCCTCTTGTCAATGTCAATAATCTCACCTATTAAAGTTCCTATTACCATTGACAAAATAAGCACGAGTGTATTACTGCTCCCTTTAAGTCCCGTTATACCTATATACATTGTGCATAAGCCAAGCGCAGTCATAAGGGATTTTTCCAGTCTTTCGGGAAGTCCCTTTTTAAGAAGCAGCCCTGTCGCTCCGCCCGCAATCACCGCTAGTACATTTACAATCGTTCCAAGCATATTGCCACAATCCTTGTCTATCTTTTGTTTTTTATTTTTCGTCCGTTTTAAGTCTATAAACTGTGGTAAGACCTATTCTGTGGTCTCGCACCTGGTTTATGCGGACTTTAAAACCATCCAATTGAAGCTCGGGACAAGTCCCGTCATCAGGAATATAGCCGAGCTCCTCAAGAATAAGTCCCCCGAATGTTGACGAGGTGTATTCTTCAGGCAAGGTCATTCCAAGCTCTTCGCACACGTCACGGGTTGCCGCACTTCCGTATATCTGCCATACATCTGCGGATATGCGAAGTATATCAACAGGACCGTCTTCACCGCCAAGCTCTCCTACAAGCTGCTCTACCAAATCAATCAATGTGATTATTCCGCAAAGACCGCCGTATTCATCAAGAACAACCGCAAGGCGCTGTTTTTCTCTTCTCATTCTCTGGAATAAAACGTCTGCCCTTACAGTATTGGGCACAAAGTATGCGGGCTTTACCGCTTTGGCAAGAACTGATTCACGGCTTTTGTCTTCAAGCCTAAAATAATCCCTTGCATCGAGCACACCTATTACATCGTCCTCTGTTTCGCCGCAAACCAAATACCTTGTGTAACGCTTTTCGTGGATGGTCTTCTCCCACTCTGTTGTGTCATCTTCTGCCCATATGATAGAAATTTCTGTTCGGTGGGTGGCAACCTCTTCTGCCGTAAGATCATCAAATTCAAATACGTTATGGATGAAATCCTTTTCATCCTCATCGATTACGCCTTTCTCCCCGCCTGCATCTACAAGCATACGGATTTCCTCTTCGGTGAGTTCTTCATCTTCAGAGTCGGGGTCTATCCCCATCAGTCTGAGCAAAACGTTTGTAGAAGCGGTAAGCAATGAAACTACGGGCGCAAAAATTTTGGCTATAAGCGAAACAGACCCCGATACCCCAAGAGCTATCTTCTCGGTTTTCTTCATAGCTACACGCTTTGGAACAAGCTCACCAAATACAAGTGTGAGATAAGACAAAATCAAAGTAATCAAAACAACGGCTATACTGTCAAGCGTTCCGCGGGGAATAGTAACTCCTGCCATAACCAGCAGGTCAACAAGCTTGTCGGAGAAATTCTCTGCCGCAAACGCACTTCCCAAAAATCCCGAAAGTGTAATCGCTACCTGAATAGTAGCCAAAAAACGTGCGGGTTGCTCTGTGAGTGCAACAAGACGCTTTGCACCCTTGTTGCCGTCTGCCGCCATTTTTTCAAGCTTTGCATCATTCATCGAAAGCACCGCTATTTCAGCAGATGCAAAGACCGCGTTTAGCGCAATCAGTATAATCTGTAAAATTATAGGAATAAATATCGGACCCTCGTCCACGGTAAAAACCCCCTGAAATAAAATATACTTAATTAATATAGTAAAATCCCCGTCAGTATATCATATGGCATATCAAAAGTCAACTGACGTTACTTTACAATAATGTTAAATTTAACAAATGTTGCCCTTTTTAAAATATTTTTACTATTTTTTAAAAAAGCACTTGAAAAATATTTTATATTGTGGTATAATCGAGCGTACTGAGTATTAAAGCTTGTCTTTGTACGGCTTTTATATAATGCATTATTATGTATCGAATGATACAAGGAGGAACCTAAATGATTTTAGCATTAACCATTATTCACATTGTAATTTCCGTTGTACTTATTCTTACCGTTTTGCTTCAGCATGGTAAGCAGCAGGGACTGTCCGGCGCAATTGCAGGCGGCGCAGAAACCTTCTTCGGCAAGAACAAGGGCAGAACTATCGACGCTATGCTCAAGAAGTTTACAGCTGTTTTTGCAGCATTGTTCGTTATAACCTCTCTTTCTCTTGCTGCTATTTCAGCATCTGAGTATAAGTCTTCTGTTGAGGTTACAGAACCTGCAGGCGAAGCTCCCGATGAACAGGCGCTTTCTGTTGACGAAAACGGCAACCTTGTCGACGCACAGGGCAACATCGTTGCAACTACAGACGATATCGTTTCTCAGGAAGTTGTTACAGATGAAGCTGCTGCTACAGCAGAAGTACCCGCCGAATAAGCATTGGATAAAAAAGATTTCAAGGGACAACAGCATTGTTGTCCCTCTTTTTTATAATTATAAAATTGGAGAGTCGGTTATGAAAATTTACTTTAAAAATCTGCTCGGACATTTTAGTACTATCACAAGACATCGACACCTTGTAATTGCTCACAGTAAACGCGCGGGCATTTTATGGCAAGGTCTCTTTCACGACCTCTCGAAATATTCTCCGTCGGAATTTTTCATCGGTGCTAAATACTATCTGGGGAATAAAAGCCCCAACGAAAAGGAGCGTCAGCTTTTTGGCTATTCTTCTGCGTGGCTTCATCACAAGGGCAGAAACAAACACCACTTTGAATATTGGTCAGACTACGACTTGCAAACCCGCGAAATAAAGCCTGTGCCTATGCCCCCCAAATATATAGCGGAAATGTTTTGCGACCGCGTCGCCGCAAGCAAAATATATCAGGGCGAAAATTACACAGACTCGCATCCGCTTGAATATTTTATGAAAAGCAAAGCAACAAGGCTCATTCACCCCGAAACCTCGGATCTTTTGGAGAACCTTTTGCGTATACTCGCAGAAAATGGCGAGGATGCCGCTTTTGCCGAAATACGTAATATGCTGAAATAACCTGCCCAAAGGTCGAGGGTGATAAGGAATTATTGTCCTAAAAATCATCTTTTTTACGAATTTCTGCGTTAAAAACCGCTCATATCCGTCAGGATTATGAGCGGTTTTCGTCTTGAACTTCATTAAAAAATTTTGATTTTAGGATGCCAAGCAGGCTTAAAAGCCAATACTTCCTTGTCGCCCTCGACCTAAAGCGGCGGGGTTTTTCATTTATAACACAAAAATGAAACACAAATGTAATATTTTTACAGAAAATATGTGCTATACTTATAATATACTGCTGTATTTATACGCAAAACCAAGTTTATTTTCAATATACAAATCATTGGAGGAAATCTGTTATGCCTCAGAAAAAGAAAACTTCAAAAACTGCTCCGAGCAGAAAAAAAACTACTGTCGCAAAGGCGGCTTCTAAAGAGAAAAAGGCGCAAAGGACACCGATTAAATTCCCTCGTGAAATAAAGGGGATTATCTTTATTGCTATCGGTCTTTTCCTGGCTGTCGCCTTTTTATCAGAGGCGGGCGGTGCGGTCGGTGCTTTTATAAGAAATATATGCTACGGCTTTTTTGGAATGTCGGTGGCTATAAGTTGTTTCTTTGTAATATTCACGGGCGTCTATATCTTTATAGATAAGCTTGACGAGAATAGTCGGGTAAGATACCTGTACCTCGCCCTTTTGATTGTGTTTACATCTGTTCTTATCTCGCTCTTTACGCGCGACCCCGAGCTTCAGTTCGCAAGCCTCAACGAAGCGATTGCGGCAATGTGGCTGTCGGGCGTTGACGGAACAGGCGGCGGCTTAATCGGCGACAGTATATGTCTTCTCCTCTCCACCCTTATCGGCAATGCGGGCGCATGGGTTCTCACGGTTGCGGCAGAGCTTATTCTAATCATTCTTCTTACGGGGATATCTTTTGAAAAAATATTCTCATTTTCACCGTCAAAGCTGGCAGCCTCTCTGCGTGATAAATTCAGCCGTGGTGAAGAAGATGATGAAGATGACTTTGAGCTTCCCGAATATTCTACCCAATCAAAAGAGGTTAAGCGTAAGCTTCGCAATCGCAAAAGCAAAGAATTCTTTGACGAATATTTTGAGGGCGAAGAGCCTATGGACGCAGAAAATGGTGTTGTTAAGAGATTTGAGTTTGCGCAGGATGATGAAATGCTGGGCGGAATTCTCCCCGAAAATCCTGAATACATAGACAAGCCAAACCTACCCTTCGACCTTGACAGTCTTAAAACAGGCGTTCTTACCGAGCTTCCCGACGAAGATGGGAACTACCATCCCCCCGTCGAAAACGAGGAGGGTACTGATTATGAACCGCCGTCGGAGGCAAAGCTTGAAGATGTCTTTGACCCCCTGACTCAAAGAGCAGTTGATGCAGGACTCTCCCTTGACCGCGCCGTAGTTGCAGGCAGAAGAGCTGCAACCGAAGACGCAGAAGACCTGCTCCCTGAAAATCAAATAAAAGGCGAAATCGAAAAAGAAGCATTGAAACCTAAAATCATCAAATATCAGCTTCCGAGCATAAATCTTCTTGAAGAGCCAAAGCCCCGCGCAAAGAGCCGTGAGGAAATAAAGGCAGAGCTTGAAGATAAGGCAAACCGACTTCTTGACACTCTTCGCAGTTTCAAAGTAGATGCTACAATAATAAATATAACTCAGGGTCCGTCGGTTACACGGTTTGAGCTTCAGCCAGGCTTTGGTGTAAAGGTTTCTAAAATAACAAATCTTTCCGAAGATATTGCCCTTTCTCTTGCGGCATCAGGCGTTCGTATAGAGCCTGTTCCCGGTAAGTCCGCAATAGGAATAGAAATTCCCAACAAGACACCGAGTCCCGTTCCTATCAGAGAGGTTATAGCAAGCGAAAAGTTTTCGGCCTTTAAATCCAAAACTGCCTTTGCTCTCGGTAAGGATATCAGCGGAAACTGTGTTGTTGCGGATATCGCAGATTTCCCTCACGGACTTATCGCAGGTGCTACCGGTTCAGGTAAGAGCGTATGCATAAACTCACTTATAATGAGTATTCTCTTTAAGGCACGTCCCGACGAAGTGAAAATGATAATGGTTGACCCCAAAATGGTCGAACTTGGCGTATATAACGGAATTCCGCATCTTCTTATCCCCGTTGTCACAGACCCCAAGCATGCAGCGGGTGCTCTCAACTGGGCTGTAGGCGAAATGAAGAACCGTTACAATCTCTTAAAGGATAACAAGGTAAGGAACCTTAAAGGCTATAATAAGCTTATGGACGAAATCGGCGAGCCTGACGCGAAGCTCCCTGAAATAGTAATTATAATCGACGAGCTTGCAGATCTTATGATGGCTGCCAAAAACGAGGTTGAGGGCGCAATCAACAGTCTTGCCGCTCTTGCAAGAGCGGCGGGTATGTATCTGATTATTGCAACACAGAGACCCTCCGTAAACGTCGTTACAGGTGTTATCAAAAACAACATCCCCACCCGAATAGCTTTTGCCGTTACCTCAAACGTGGACAGCCGTACAATTCTCGATACAGTAGGCGCAGAAAAGCTCCTCGGAAAAGGCGATATGCTCTATAGTCCAAGAGGTGCCACAAAGCCTATGCGTATACAAGGCAACTTCGTATCTGACCGTGAAATTGAATCTGTTATAGAATATATAAAGAGTCAATACGAGGCAGAATACGATGAAGCTATAATTGAAAACATCGAGCGTGAACGCGAACAGGTTACTGCCAATACTATGCAGGACTATGACGAAGACGACGACAGAGAGGCAGGCCCCAAGGACAAGCTCTTTATCGAAGCAGTTGAGCTTATACTCGAAAACGGCCAGGCATCTGTCGCTATGTTCCAGCGTAAATTCAAAATCGGTTATCAGCGAGCCGTAAGACTCATTGACGAAATGGAGAAGTTCAAGATAATCGGCCCCTACGAGGGAACAAAGCCGCGTCAGGTTTTGATTACACGTCAGGAATTCAACGAAATGCGTATGAATTACCCTGATTAAAAGTCCAGAAAACCGCTAAACACGGCGGAAAATACGGATTTTTATGTGCAAAATTGCCATAATAAAGTGTTTCAAATTGTGCAATTCTACAAATTTGTAATATTTTTAAAAAATATGTGGAAATTTTAAGTTATTTATAGTAAAATAGCTACATAAAATAATATTTTTTATAATAAGGGGTGTTTTGTGATGAACAAACAGGAATTAATTTCAGTTATTGCTGAAAAAGCTAATCTTACTAAAAAGGACGCAGAGGCAGCTCTCGGCGCATTTGTTGGCGCAGTTGAGGGTGCTCTTAAGAAGGGCGACAAGGTTCAGCTTGTTGGCTTCGGTAGCTTCGAAGTAAGAGAAAGAGCTGCTAGAACAGGCAGAAATCCTCAGACAGGTGCTGAGATGAAGATCGCTGCTGCTAAGGTTCCTTCATTCAAGGCTGGCAAGGCTCTTAAAGACCTTATCAATAAATAAGCATCGTAGGTTATATACGGACAGGCATTGACGCCTGTCCGTATTTTTTTGAAAATTTTGAGAAAAATATTTAAAAAAAGCTTGACATACCGTTCTGTTTGTGCTATTATGTAGTAGTTGTCACCGAAGATATGCGTGATTAGCTCAGTTGGTAGAGCACCTGACTCTTAATCAGGGTGTCCGGGGTTCGAGCCCCCGATCGCGTACCAGAAAAAGCGACTTGTTTCGACAAGTCGCTTTTTCAATGAATTGCCTTGCGGCACGAATTGAAATCCCTGTTTTCATGAATTGCACCTATCGGTGCATTATAAAGGCAATTCAATTCATGTTACAACAGCAACAATTCATGGTGAAACCAATTCATGACAACGAAGTTGTCAAATCATTAAAATTAAAAATATCTCAATGGTTCTTCTTTCACAATAAAACGGCTTGCATGTGCAAGCCGATTTTTTATTGGTTTTTCTAAATGCAATAAATATTTAACCTATTTGTCATCAGAATTACTGAAAACCCCTTGACTTTTTCAGTAAAAATGTGTAAAATTAAGGGGTGTACTTTTAATTAAAATCCTATGCTACGAATTATCTTTTTCTTTGATTATTTAACTATTTAACGCAATAAAACGCAATAAACCAAACAGGAGGTGTTTAAAATAACAAACATAATAGCAATTATTATAGCTGTAATCGTTGTCGCTTTTGTTGGAGGTTTGTCCTTCAAATACGGCTATTCATATAGAAAAAAGGTAGCCGAACTTAAAATCGGCAGTGCTGAAGAGCAGGCAAGACGCATCTTGGAAGATGCGGCAAAACAGGCCGACAAAGAGGCTGACAACGCTAAAAAAGAACGTATAATAGAAGCAAAAGAAGAGATACACAGACTCAGAAGTGAGGCAGACAAGGAAATCAAAGAACGCAGAAACGATATTCAAAGACAAGAGAGAAGAGTACAGCAGAAGGAAGATGCAATAGATAAAAAGACACAGCAAATCGAACAGAAAGAAGAACAGGTTCAGAAAAAACTTGCTGAAGTTGAAGATTTGCAGATTGAAGTTGACCGCGTTAAGAAACTTCAAATGGCACAGCTTGAAAAAATAGCTGATTTTACCGCAGAGCAGGCAAAGGACCATTTGCTCCGCATTGTTGAGGAAGACCTTACACACGAAAAGGCGTTGCTTATCAAGAACATTGAAGAGCAAGCAAAAGAAGAGGCCGAAACCAAGGCCCGTAACATTATTACCGGCGCTATTCAGAGATGTGCCGCCGACCACGTTACCGAAACGACAGTCTCTGTTGTTTCTCTCCCCAACGACGAAATGAAGGGAAGAATCATCGGACGTGAAGGCAGAAACATCCGCACAATAGAAACTCTTACCGGTGTTGACCTCATTATTGACGATACACCAGAGGCAGTTATTCTTTCGGGCTTCGATCCGGTTCGTCGTGAAATTGCACGCCGCTCCCTTGAAAAGCTCATCACAGACGGAAGAATTCATCCCGGCAGAATTGAAGAGATGGTTGAAAAGTCAACAAAAGAAGTTGACAACATCATCAAGCAGGAAGGTGAGCGTGCAACCTTTGAGACCAACGTTCACGGAATACATCCTGAGCTTATTCGTCTGCTTGGCAGACTCAAGTACAGAACAAGCTACGGACAGAATGTCCTCCAGCACTCGATTGAGGTTTCTCACATCGCAGGTCTTATGGCTGCAGAGCTTGGCGCAGATGTTACTCTTGCAAAGCGCGCAGGCCTACTCCACGATATAGGCAAGGCAATCGACCACGAGGTTGAAGGCTCTCACGTTAATATTGGCGGAGACGTTGCTAAAAAGTACAAAGAAAACGACAAGGTTATCCACGCAATCCTCGCTCACCACGGCGATATTGAGCCCAAGAGCATCGAAGCGTGTCTTGTTCAGGCGGCTGACGGAATTTCGGCAGCAAGACCCGGCGCCCGCAGAGAGAACCTTGAATCTTACATCAAGAGACTCGAATCCCTCGAAGAAATTGCTAATTCATTCAAGGGTGTTGAGCGTTCGTTCGCAATTCAGGCAGGCCGTGAGGTTCGTATTATGGTTAAATCCGACGCCGTTAATGATGACGAAACAATCTTGATGGCAAAGGATATCGTAAAGAGAATCGAAAACGAAATGGAGTATCCCGGACAGATTAAAGTAAATGTTATCCGTGAGCTTCGTGCAATTGAATACGCAAAATAGTATTAGAAAGGGACAGCGAAAGCTGTCCCTTTAGACTGTCGAAAAGTCGGTATGCCGCAAGCAAAATAAACAAAAGATAAATTTTTCAGGGACAGGCTACGGCCCCCTTGCCTAAAGGGGGCTTTCTGCGAAGCAGACTGGGGGATGCATTCGACTGTCCGCAGTATAAAGACATAGCAAACCGCAAGGAAACATCGAATTTCCCTGCGGTTTCTTACTTTTTGCTAAATCGTTCTTGGGTTTTAGCATTTCTTTATCATTTATTTTTTAAAAATCATGTCTGCCGCCTATGCCTATATTATACTTTTGAAGCACATTGACAATTTCTTCAACCACATCAAAATCATCTTCAATATTTTCATCGTTGATAATAAATTTGATATCGTTTAGCGCAGCAAGCGCAACAGAGTTAACGACATCATTGGTATCAATATAAATATATCTCATTGCCTCCTTTATGGCATCCGATACAGCCCAACTAAAAATTTCAAGTTTTATATCCATAATTCAGCACCCCTTAATATCCCTATGCGGGATATTTTTATTATACCATTGTGGGATAATAGTGTCAAGAGGTGATTTTATGAGGTTGCGGGAGATAAGAAAAGCAAAAGGAATATCTCAATTAAAGTTAGCAATGGACCTATCCACTACACAAAATACGATAAGCCGTTACGAAACGGGTGCACATGAACCGGGAATAAAAGAGCTTATAAGGATAGCTGATTATTTTCAGATTTCTGTTGATTATCTTCTCGAAAGAACTGACAACCCCAAAATGGCAAAATAAGCACCTTACTACGACTACGCACTACCCACAAATGAGTTGTTTTTTGTATAGTTTCCCCTAAAGGGACAACGTTTTCCAGCCTTATCCTCAAGGATAAGGCTGTTTTTGCTTATAGCTAAAGCTTTTTGATACCATCATAAACTGCCGGTGGATTTCTTTTCACATAAAAATTTATAAAAACTATGGATTTTTCAAAATATATGTGTTACAATAAAATTAGGTTATTTTGTCCACAATTGGGAAACGAGGGGTTTTATGTCTGAGCTCAGTCAGGTACAACTTTATACAGACGGCGCGTGCAGCGGAAATCCGGGACCGGGCGGCTATGGCGCAATTCTGCGCTGCGGCAAATTTGAAAAGGAAATCTCGGGCGGAGAAGCAAGCACCACCAACAACCGCATGGAGCTTATGGCGGTCATCTGCGGGCTTGAGGCACTCAACCGCAAATGCCGGGTTACCATCTACAGTGATTCTAAATACTTTGTTGACGGAATCGAAAAGGGATGGGCAAAACAATGGCAGAAAAACGGTTGGATAAAGGGCGATAAATCCCCCGCTAAAAACCCTGACTTGTGGGAAAGATTACTTACTCTTATTGACTCTCACGAGGTTTCTATCGTATGGCTTAAAGGTCACGCGGGACATCCCGAAAACGAAAAGTGTGACCGCATGGCAGTTGAAGAGTCTAAAAAATTTTAACTTGTTATAAATTACAGAACATCTACTTTTCATAGATTGCTGCTGTAAAGATGTAAAGAAAGGTAGGATATAAAATGGCAAATCGTATTTATGTTGACAATGCGGCAACGACATCTGTTGCCCCTGAGGTTGTTGATGCTATGCTCCCATATTTTGGCGGAGCATATGGAAATCCATCGAGCATTTATGCCGAGGGCAGAGAGGCAAGGATGGCGGTTCAAAATGCAAGAGAACAGGTTGCCTCTGCAATCGGTGCAACTGCCGCCGAGGTTTATTTCACGGGCTCGGGAACAGAGGCGGACAACTGGGCAATCCGTTCAACTGCAAAAGCTCTTAAAAATAAAGGAAATCATATTATCACATCTATGGTTGAACACCACGCGGTGCTCCACACCTGTCAGGATTTAGAAAAGCAGGGTTTTGAGGTAACCTATCTCCCCGTTGACGAATATGGTATGGTCTCACCCGAATCGGTAAAAGACGCAATAAAGGACTCAACCATTTTAATTTCCATAATGTTTGCAAATAACGAAATAGGAACTATTATGCCGATATCCGAAATCGGAAAAATCGCAAAGGATGCGGGGGTAATATTCCACACCGACGCAGTTCAGGCAATCGGAATGGTTCCCATTAATGTAAATGAAATGAATATCGATATGCTCTCGCTTACGGGGCATAAATTTCACGGACCGAAGGGCAGCGGTGCTCTTTATGTAAGAAAAGGCACTGCTCTTACCTCGTTTATAACGGGCGGAGCACAGGAGAGAATGCGCCGTGCAGGAACCGAGAATGTTCCGGGCATCGTAGGCCTTGGAAAAGCGATTGAGCTTGCTACCGCAAACATAAGCGAAAAGCAGGCAAAGCTCTCTGCTCTGCGTGATGCTTACATCAAAAAGGTGCTCGATACTATCCCCTATTCACGTCTTAACGGTCATCCCACCCAAAGACTTGCGGGCAATGCGAACATCTCCTTTGACTTTATTGAGGGCGAGGGTATGCTCCTCTCTCTTGATATGAAAGGAATTTCAGCTTCAAGCGGAAGCGCGTGCACATCAGGCTCGCTCGACCCGTCACACGTTCTGCTTGCAATAGGCTTAAAGCACGAACAGGCACACGGCTCGCTCCGAGTTTCTTTCGGCGAAGACAATACTATGGAAGAGGCTATGTATATAGCCGAAACTCTCGCAGGTATTGTTGAAAGACTCAGAATGATGTCGCCTCTTTATGAGGAAGTATTAAAGAATTCATAATCTATAATCGAAAGAAGGAATTATAAATGTATAGCGAAAAGGTAATGGACCACTTCACCAATCCGAGAAACGTTGGGGAAATAGAAGATGCAAACGCAGTAGGTCAGGTAGGTAATCCCCAGTGCGGAGATATAATGAAGATTTATATGAAGATAAATGACGAAACGCAGATAATCGAAGACGTTAAGTTTAAAACTTTCGGTTGCGGTGCGGCTATTGCCACAAGCAGTATGGCTACCGAGCTTGTAAAGGGCAAGTCTGTTGACGAGGCTCTCGCCCTCACCAACAAGGCGGTTGCTGAAGCTCTTGACGGACTTCCTCCCATTAAAATGCATTGCTCAAACCTTGCAGAAGAGGCGGTTCACGCGGCTATTGCAAATTACTATGAAAGCCGCGGTATGGATTCTTCCGCTATTCGCATGTGCAACGGCGAATGTTGCGGTTGTCCCCACAGCCATGAGCACGGAATGGACCAAGAATAACCGAAAGGATTGATTCCTTAATGAACAAGAGAGTCGTAATCGGTATGTCGGGCGGCGTTGACAGCAGTGTTGCCGCCGCAGTTTTGAAAAAGCAAGGCTATGAGGTTTTAGGGGTTACGATGCGTCTTTGGGACGGCGATGGCGACTGTTGCGGCAGTTCTGCCGCCGAGGATGCCCGCCGTGTTGCAGATAAACTCGGGATTGAACATTTCGTGATTGATTTTCGCAAAGAATTTTCTGAATTTGTAGTTGACTACTTTATCGGCGAATATATAAACGGCAGAACTCCAAACCCTTGTATTGCGTGCAATAAATTTCTCAAATTCGGCGCAATGCTCAAAAAAGCGGACGAGCTTGGTGCCCATTATATCGCAACGGGACATTATGCAAAGATTGAAAAGGATTTGTTATCAGGGCGTTATCTCTTAAAACGTGCATCTGCGGATGCAAAGGACCAGACCTATGCTCTTTATAATCTCACGCAGTCACAACTCTCACGTCTTCTTCTTCCGTTGGGAGATTTTGAGGATAAGGCGAGCGTGCGCAGTTTCGCGGAGAGAATTGGGCTTGTCACCGCAGATAAGCCTGACAGTCAGGAAATCTGCTTTATCCCCGATAATGACTATGTTTCATTTATAAAACATCGAATTGACGCTCTTCCTCCCGAGGGAAATTTTGTTGACCTTGATGGTAACATCCTCGGCAAACACAAGGGAATCGTCAACTACACAATAGGACAGAGAAAGGGTCTTGGCATCGCCTTTGGCAAACCGATGTTTGTAATAAAGATAGATGCAGAAAAAAATGAGGTTGTCCTCGGTGAGCAGGGCAGTGAATTCTCAAATTCTCTGTCTGCCGCATGCCCAAACTTTATTCCGTTTGATACACTTACAAAGCCTTTAAAGGTTCAGGCAAAGGTTCGTTACAGTGCAAGCCCCGCCCCCTGTACCATTTCTCCTGACGGGGACCGCATAAATGTCGAATTTGACGCGCCTCAACGCGCAATCACTCCGGGTCAGGCAGTTGTTTTCTATGACGGTGACACAGTAGTTGGCGGTGCAACAATAATGAAAGGTTAATTAGTATTATGGCTGATTTTACAGCATACAGAAGAAAAATTCTCGACAGAGAATATAAAAATTTGAACAACAAACAGAGAGAAGCGGTATTTCACACAGACGGACCGCTTCTTGTTCTTGCGGGCGCAGGCTCGGGCAAGACTACTGTTATTATTCACAGAATAGAAAATATATTAAAATACGGCTCTGCTTACGAAAGCGAGGTTGTCCCCGCAGGGATAAGCGAGCAGGACATTGAAGTGATTGGCTGGTATGCAGACGGAGAGCTTGACGAGCTTCCTCCTCATCTTACTTCCTGTTTGTCCGAAAACCCGCCTATGCCGTGGCAGATACTCGCCATTACCTTTACCAACAAGGCGGCGGGCGAGCTCAAATCGCGACTTTCGGCAAAGCTTGGAGAGGCGGCAAACGATATATGTGCAGGCACTTTCCATTCTACCTGTGTGAAAATTCTGCGCAGAGATATTGATAAGCTTGGCTTTGAACGAAGCTTTACCATCTATGATACAGCCGACGCTCAAACTGTAATAAAGGCTTGTCTTAAGGAGCTTTCTCTCGATGAGAAAAAGTTTGCTCCACGTGCAGTTCTCTCTGCCATAAGCAACGCAAAGGACGCTCTTATCACGCCCGAGGAATTTGAAAAGCAATACGTGGGCGATATCTATTATTCAAAGATTGCCTCTATATATTCTCTTTACCAGAAAAAATTAAAGAGCAACAACGCCCTTGACTTTGATGACCTGATTGTAAAAACGGTAGAGCTTTTTACCGAGAACCCTGACGTTCTTGACTATTATCAGCAAAAGTTCAAATATATTCTGGTTGACGAGTATCAGGACACCAACCACGCCCAATATAAGCTTGTAAGTCTTCTTGCGGCGGCGCACCATAACCTTTGTGTTGTGGGCGATGACGACCAGAGTATTTATAAGTTCAGGGGTGCTGACATTCGTAATATTCTCGAGTTTGAGAAAGAATTTAAAGGGGCTAAAATCATCAAGCTTGAAGAAAACTACCGCTCGACGCAGAATATTTTGGATGCGGCGAACAATGTTATTTCCAACAACACGGGCAGAAAGGGCAAGGAGCTCTGGACATCCAACGGAAGCGGTGACAAGGTTCAAATCTTCACTGCACTCAACGAACATTCCGAAGCCCAGTTTGTTGCCGAAAAAATAGAAGAACTGGGCGGAAATTTTTCCGACACAGTAATTCTTTACAGAATGAATGCTATGTCCCGAATAATAGAGGACAGGCTCTTGCGCTCTGCAATCCCTTACAGAGTGCTCGGCGGTCTCCGATTTTATGACCGCAAGGAAATAAAGGACATCACCTCTTATCTGCGCCTTATATGGAACTTTGACGACGATGTTGCTCTCAATAGAGTTATTAACGAGCCAAAAAGAGGCATAGGCGCAACTACTCTTGATAAAATCACCGAGATTGCGGCGTCTAACGGGACAAGCATTTTTGCAATTTGCAACAATGCCGAAGACTATGACGGCATTCCGTCTAAAACTGCCGCAAAGCTTATGGACTTCGCAGCACTTATAAAGGGCCTTCGTGCAGAGCTTGACGATGAAATGGGGCTTGAGCTTTTCTGTAAAACCGTTATGGAAAGAACGGGTATGCTCGCCGCTCTTCGTGCAGAGCGGACAATCGAAAACGAAACCCGTCTTGAAAACCTTGAAGAATTTATTTCTATGGTTCAGGAAGCGGTTCGCGCCGATGCACTCCTCGGTCTTGATGGTCTGCTTGAGAGCATTTCGCTCATTTCCGATATCGATAACTATGACGAAGCGCAGGACACCGTAACGCTTATGACTCTGCACAGTGCAAAAGGTCTTGAATTTCCCAACGTTTTTCTCGTTGGTGCAGAGGAAGGAATTTTCCCAAGCTCCCGCTCCTTTGGCGATGACAGCGAAATCGAAGAGGAACGCCGTCTCTGCTATGTCGGCATAACAAGGGCGAAGAAAAACCTCTTTATAACAGGGGCAAAGACAAGAACCCTTTTCGGACGGACTTCATATAATCCGCCATCACGCTTTTTAAAGGAAATCCCCGACAATCTTGTCACCTTCAGTATGGAAAAGGCAGCAATCCCGAAATTTGCAAGCGACTCTTTCTATAGTGCGCCGAGCAGTACCGCTATGAAAAGCGCTATGCTTGACACCCCGAAAAAGCCCTCTCCCTCTCCCGCTTCTACTGTTGACTTCAGTGCAGGGGACAAGGTTATGCATCGCAAGTTTGGAAAGGGTACAATATTATCGGTACAGAATGTAGGCAAGGATACTCTGCTTAAAATCTCATTCGAGGCAGGCGAGAAGAATATTCTCTCTTCATACGCTCCCATCGAAAAAATAAACGAATAACCTATTGGGAGGTTATCCTATGTATAACGATTTTGCAAAAGTTTATGACAGTCTTCAGGATATCGACTACAATTCTTTTGTTAAATACTATCAAAAAATTTTTGAAAAATTTAATATAAAGCCCTCGCTCGTTTTAGACCTCGCCTGCGGAACGGGCAATGTTACCATTCCAATGGCAGAGAGAGGCTATGATATGATAGGCGTTGACCTCTCGGAAGAGATGCTCGGCATCGCAGCTGAAAAAGCAAGGGATAAAAACCTCAACATTCTTTTTCTTAATCAGGATATGACCGAGTTTGAGCTTTACGGAACGGTTGATGCGGCGGTTTGTGCACTTGACGGAGTTAATTATCTTATTCATGACGGAGAGCTTGAAAAAATGCTCGCACTTATTAAAAATTACTTAAACCCCGGCGGAATTTTTATTTTTGATATCAATTCAGAGCAAAAACTGAGTAACACTCTCGGCAATAACACCTTTGTCTATGATGAAGATGACACCTACTGTGTATGGAGCAATTCCTATGACGAGGAAGACAAAATATGCGAGTTTACTCTTGACTTTTTCAAGAGAGAAGACGGCGGTCTTTATCGGCGCTTTGAGGAATATCAGGAAGAGCGCGCCTACTCCATTGACGAAATACGCCGCGCGGCAGAAGATGCCCGTCTTTCAGTTATCGGTTGCTTTGACGACAGAACCTTTAAAGAAGCCAACGATACAAGCGAGCGGATATTTTTTATTTTGAAAAAATAATTATATTATATACATAAGGAGATATTATGAAAAAGTTTTTAAATGAATTTAAAGAATTTGCGATGCGCGGTAACGTCATCGACCTTGCAGTCGGCGTCCTCATCGGCGGTGCATTCCAAAAAATCGTTACATCTCTTGTAACAAATGTTATATCGCCCATAATCGGCTTGTTCGCAAAACAGAATTTCGAGCATCTCGCTCTCAACTTCTGGGGGGTAACTTTAAACTATGGTTCTTTTATTACCGAGGTTATAAACTTCATTATAACAGCTTTTGTGATTTTTGTAATAGTAAAGGCTCTCAACAAGCTCTCAAGCCTTAAGAAAAAAGAAGAAAAACAAGAAGAAGAGGCAACAACCAAAGAATGTCCTTTCTGCTTCACAGAAATCGATATCAAGGCTACACGTTGCCCCCACTGTACATCAATAATCGAAGAATAAAAAAGTGTGATTGTTAAAAGGCTGAACGAATATGTCGTTCAGCCTTTTAGATTGCTTATCTTACGATTACCATTTCTCTTACCTGATCCTCATAAACTCTGAGGAAAAGTCTTGTTTCGTTTCCTTCTTCAAAAATTTCAATATCTGCCGCACTTACTACCTGAATACCATTCTTCACTCTTGACGAATCATAGAGATATACAATGGCATCACCTGTTGCCCAGTTTCGTATATCGCCGTTTACGCTGAGGTTTATGCTTCCGCTGAACTTCTTGGTTACACGGCCGTATACAATTGTAAGGTCATTGTTTATATCTGTTGAGAACTCTGTTCCCTTTGCCGCGCTGTCAAAGAGGAGAGTTATTCCGTCGATTTCGCCTGCAGAGTTTACGCGGTACTGGATAATGTCACCCTGTGTGAGCGGAGTGGTTCCCTCTCCACCTGTGCTCTTGCGCAGGATTGTCTTATCGGCAGCAAGAATATCTATTTCCTTTCCGTCCTGCCATCCGTATAAACGGTCAGTAATCTCATAATCCTCGTTCTGTGTCTCGCTCAAATGGTCAACTACAAGAATTGAAGATTCAGGCGAGGTTGTTCCTGTTGTACTTGTGATAATTACAACCTTTGCAACATAGTTTTCCTGCAAATCGTAGATAAGAGCATCATAGCTTGTGTCATTTGCCAATGTGCTTCTGTTTCTTACAGCATACTTTGTTGTATCTCCGCCTGCTTCTGCAGGAATATCAAAGATAATGGTTTCATCCGTAAGACCTACTGTTCCAAGCTTGCCCGACGCACTCTTGTATACCATATCGTCCTGACTGATATTAAGAGTGAATTCCCCCTTATTGGGCGCCCCTGTTGCAGTTCCGTTTGTTGCAGTTTCAACTGCAGTTATATTTCCTTCGCTGTTTGTTTCATATACTATAAGCTGCTCGGTTACGTTATCTCCTGATTTGAGTGCCGCAAGCACATTCTCCGCAGGAGTTCCGTAAGCATCGTTGAGTCTTACCTTTTCGGTTGTTGTGAGAACTACGGTTTCTCCATTTGCGGTAAATATTCTAAGCTGTGCAGTTGTTTCAAAGCCCTGACTCATAGCCGCATTTACAAGATAACCATACTTTTTGTTTGTAACAGTCTCGGTATCAACTGTTGCATTTTCGTCTACCGCCGCAATATTGCCTTCGATGTCAAGATAGAATGTCCCTCTGTCACGAAGCTCAATGTCATTGGGGTAGCTTGCCGCTTTCTTGTAGGTTTCGGTTCCGCTGCCTATTCTGTAACCTCTCTCTGTTATCTCTGTAACGATTCCGCTTACCTGTGCGTCTGAAACATATCCCTTAATAAGCATTCTGTCTTCACTTATTGTATAGGAAATAACATTCCATTCAACAAGCTCGCCGACTCCTATTTCCTGTCCATCTTTGAGAAGAGTGTACATAACATCTGTGTCTTCTTCATCGAACACAAGTGAGCCGTTCATATATTTGTCTGTTACTCTGCCCGTTACCTCTGAAACTGTGTCTACAACAATATTGGAGAAGTGATTTACAAATATAATCTCGTAAATTCCGTTTGTATCAGCATCAAGAAGAATTAC
Organism: uncultured Clostridia bacterium; assembly: GCA_937911665.1. Taxonomy (GTDB): domain Bacteria; phylum Bacillota; class Clostridia; order Monoglobales; family Monoglobaceae; genus UMGS1820. Next base: position 39,751 of record CALDQB010000041.1, read on the forward strand.
ATTACCCGATGTGGGTTTTAACTGCTCGTTTGTTACACCGCTCTTATATTTACCATTATAAATATAGGTCGCATCTGCCGCAATCTGTGCAGTCTTTGTTCCTCTGTCTGTTTCGCTTGCCCAATACTCAAACTCTTTAGCCTCACCGTTGTCGCCCGTAACTGATACAATATCGTTTGCTACAACTGTTACGGTCTTATTCTTATTCATCTGCTCGCGCACACAAATAACAGTCTTTTCGTCTGTGGTTTCATCTATTCTCGCATAGTAGAGAACATTGTAACCGAGAAGCTGTTTTACCTTTGTGTCGCCCGCAATGAGAAGTTCCTTGCCTATCTGCACTCTGTCCTCTGCAGTTGTGCTGCCGCCTGACAGAGTTGTTTCGCCTGTTCCTGTTACCTGTCCGTAGCCTTTTTCTACATTGAGTTTGTCATAGAGAAGTGTCTTGTCTACAACCTCATAGTTAGCTTCTGAACCAAAGTTAACCTGCTCCATAAGATTTACTGTAAGAGCATTGAATACAAGCTGTGCAATATCGCCTCTTTTAGCAGGCTGTGATGTGGCTCCGTTTATTCCGCGAAGAAGCTGATTTGTAGAAGCTACATAAAGATAACCTGCGGGATATCCGCCCTTATCTGCTGCCGCCGGTTCATAACCGAGAGCACGCACGATTATTGCAATTGCTTCCTGAAGAAGCACAGGGTCATCGGGACGGAATGTGCCTACATCATCACCTACAACCATTCCTTGTGAATGTGCCACATTTATAGCGCCTGATGCCCAATGCTTTGAAGGAACATCAGGGAATCCTGTTGCCCCGTTTGAGCTTACCGCTATATCCTCAAGACCTACTGAATATACCGCAACCTTTGCCATCTCACTTCTAATAATAGCGTCATTGGGACGGAAAGCTCCTGTTTCGGCGTCACCTACCATTATACCAAGTGCTCCGAGCAGCTCTGCTGCCTCCTCGTACTCTGTGCCCGCAATGTCGGGGGGAAGGCTTACTCTTGTTGTGCTATACCTTGACGCAGCAGGGGTCTGGGCAACGGGGCCTGCTGCCATACCATTGTATTTTGAATTATTTTCGGCAAGATTTGCCTCCATAATATTGCCCTGATACAGACTTCCGTCGGCGTTGGTTCCGTCAAATGTCTGCATTCCTGCATCTGTCGTATTTATATCCATTGCAGATATATTACGAAGCTGCTCATTACTGCCCACTATACTGCTATTTAATAAAGGTTGTTTTCCTGCCGCAGAATCGACGGCAGAGGATTGACTCATCTGCAATCCTTCTTGCTCGGCTGACACTTCTGACGAAGGTCCGTAAATCTCACCCGAAACGGGCTCTGCTACATCGCCAAGCTCATATCCTGTCGCTGACACGGGTATGAGCATTGAAACGCACATACAAAGTGCCAGAAACAAGGGAATTGTTTTCTTTAACATTTCCTGGTCCTCCTTATAAAGTAATTTTTTAGCTGTCTTTTTACATCTTTTTGTTATTTACGCAATTATTTTATGTCGCAAAAACAAAAATACTCTGTAAACATTATGGCATCCAATCCAAAACTATCCTTTAAGAAAAATTAAAAATTTTATTAAATTTTAAATTTTATGGTTGAAATCTGTCAATACATATGGTATAGTAGTAGATATATAGGTGGAATATTATGTGGTTTTTAAGATAAACCACCATATTTTAATCTCAGGAGGATATGAGAATGAAAAAAACAAAGCTTTTATCACTTGTTTTATGTGTAGTCCTCATTTTGTCAAGCTTCTCACTTACTGCTATGGCAATCAGCTTTGACGATGTTGACAATGATGCTACCGTTGAATGGGCAAAGGATTCTATCCACAAAATGACCGATGCGGGTTATATTAAAGGTTATGAAGACGGCACCTTCCGTCCTGCCAGACCAATAACAAAAATCGAATGCTTAATTCTTATGTCAAGGATGCTCGGTTTTGAAAACAAAAATTTTGGTGACATTGCCAAAAAGGCTTCAAAAGAGTATAATTCACTTACTTCAAAGTACAATGCAACATATGCAGACGAAATCAGCTATCTCCTCTATTGCGGAGTTTTAACCGAGAGCGACCTCGCTGATTATGCTTCTGCAGCGAATGCAAATACTCAGCTTTTAAGATATCAGGCTGCTATGCTTATGGCAAAGCTCCTCGGCGCAGATGCAGAGGCTAAAGCTTACACTGTATCTACCCCTACATATGCTGACAATATAAGTATTCCAACAAACGCAAAGCCTTATGTTGAATATGTTACTAAAGAGGGAATTATGAATGGTATGGACGCGGCAGAAGACGGCACACCTCAGTTCTTCCCCGTTGTTTCTCTTACAAGAGCGCAGGTAGCTACTCTTCTTGCAAGATTGATGGACAAGCTCTCTGTTGAATATGTAACAGGCACAGTTGAAGCTATCAGTAAGAATTCTATAACTGTAGGCAAGGATAAGATGGGCATTACAAAGTCAACTGTCGTATATGCAGATGGTGACGAAATTTCTCTCGATGACATAGAGGTTGGAGCAGAGGTTGCTGTTGTTAAGGCTTGCAAAAACGCATTTGTGATTTCTCTTTCAAAGCCTGTAGAAGAAAACCCGACCATTATTTACGGCGTGGTAGCACATAAGAGCGAAAACGCAAGCGGTCAGACTCTTACTATTGCAGATTACGAAGATGACAGCATCACCGAAACATACACATTAAAGGCTAACTGCAAGATTACCGTTGGTTCCTCAAAGGGCGTCTTCGGCGATATTATGAAGGACGATTTCTTAAAGCTTGAGCTCTCTGGCGGCAAAATTGCGGCTATCTCAACAGAAAAGTCAAAGATTGATATAGACGGCAAGCTTGTATCTGTTGAATACGATGATGACGACAATGTGTACCTCAACGTAGGTGATAAAGACGGCAAGAATGTCCAGAAATATGTTGTTTCTTCAAAGAGCTGTGCAGTTGTAAGAGACGAAGAAGACGTTGAATTCCGTGACTTATCAGCAGGCGATACAGTTTCTCTCCGCCTCACATACGGAAAGGTTACACGTGTTTCTGCGGTAAGCTCAACAGAGAAAATTACAGGTCTTTTGACCGAAATTATTATCTCAAGCAATCCCGCTGTTACAATCACAAAAGATGGCAAGAGCAACACATATAAGCTCCGCTCTGATGCAAAGATTACCGTAGAAGACAAAAAGGCTGACATTTATGCTCTTCGTCCCAACATCACAGTTTCAGTTACACTCGACAGCAATCAGGTTAAATCACTCTCTGCCTCAAAGGTTGCTGTAAGCGAGGACGGCGAAATGGTTGGTACTCTTATATCTAAGAATACAAACTACAAGGTTCTCACAATTGAAGACGAGAACGGAAATACTCAAAGCGTTTACTACAATTCAAAAACAACCTTTATGACCAGAAGCGGCAACACCACAACCGTTAAATCTCTGGAAGAAGGTGCAGAGGTTTCAATTGTTGGAGCTACGAAAAACGGCGTGTTTGAAGCCACAATCGTTATCTTTAAATAGTAACGAATTTCACATTAAAAGGTCGTAGCATTGGCTACGGCCTTTTATTATTTGTGTATTATTTATATGTTTTTAAATTATAGTTATGTGAAGCGTTATGAAATTTGTAGGGGTTGGCGGTTTCCGACAATCCGCAAAGCAGTTTCTCGGTGCATCCTAAAGGCTACACCCTACTTTTTTACCTCACACGATCAGTTACACAAAAAACGCAAGAACAAAACCAATCATTCTTGCGTTTAATTATTGCTTTTACAACGAAATATTTATTCTATATTTATTGTTGCCGACTGTAATTGTGTCACCAGACTTTATCTCGGCTTTTTCAACTGCCTCATCATTTATAAATGTGCCATTGGTTGAATGGCTGTCTTCTACATATACCTTTTCGTCTTCATAAGTAAATTCACAATGATTTCCCGATACTGCACTGTCAGAAATAACAATATCGTTGCCCGCTCTTCTGCCAAGCGTTGCTGTCTTTGTAAACTCCATAACCTTAACATCGAAATTATTCATTCCCGAAAGTGTAATGCGTATCTTTGGAAGTTCAGGCTCAGGCTCAGGTTCAGACTCGGGCTCGGGCTCAGGCTCAGGTTCAGGCTCAGACTCGGGCTCGGGCTCGAGTTCAATTTCAGGTTCAACCTCTGTCTGCTCTGCTTCTGCTTCTGCAGGCTCATCTTCCGCCTCATCACTGTCTTTATTTGTTTCGCTATTATCTTCGGGGACTTCCTCTTCGGCAACCTCTTCAGTTGCCTCCTCCTGCTCTGGCTCTGCCGAAGCCGTCTCTTCTTCTATCGCGGGTAATTCCTCTGCCGTCTCCTCTGAATCATAATCGTACTCCACATCTTCCTCAGGCTTGGCATCTTTCTTTTTACCGCCCGCATACATTGACACAAGAATAAATACCATTCCTATCAGGAAAAATCCCAGTCCCAAAAGTATCACATAATCGACAACCTCTATCCTGCTGATAGCCGCCGTATCAGGTGCCGCAAATGCACATATGCCGCTTGCCATTATAATAACAAACGATATGGCAGACATTAAAAACTTTTTCATCAAACTCATTCCCTTTCACTAATTCTACATCTTTATAGTAATAGCAGATAAACTGTCCTTAAACCTCGTATATTTTTTGCGATGAATATTCTTATCAATAACCTTAATCATTCGGTCAAGCCATTCCTGTGCCGATTTCGACTTCTTTAGGGTCTTTTCAATCTGTAGCTCGTGTATATTCTCCCAAAAGCCGTCACTGCAAATCAAAAAGGCATCGCCGCTTTTTATAACCTCAGGTTGAGATAAAAACGGATTGGTTTCGTGACCGTACCCGAGCATCCTTGTAATATTATATCTCGCCTTTTGAGAGCGTATCTTCGGATATCTTATTTCACCTGCTTCATAGAGTGTATATGCATCGCTATGGTCAGGAGTTATTTCGTACAGATAATTCTCGCGAAGAAGATAAATTCTTACATCTCCGACATTTCCCCATACAGCCACAGAACCATCGGTTAACATAAACGCCATAGAGGCACTCTGCGGAATTTCACTCTCCTTGAGCTTTTCTCCCGCCCTCTTGAAAAAATCTGGAACCGAGGCTTTTGTAAATTCGCCCGAGTCTTTAAAATCCTCCGTAACAGACCCTACCGCAATTTCGGCGGCACTCGGCGTGTCACGCCCGTCAGCTACCGCAAAGCAGCCGCAGCCTTCATCCACAATGGCAACAGTATAGTCACTGTTATATTCTTTTTCGCCCTGTCTTGTAATTGATGCATAATCCATGTCGCCTCACCTCACTTCCAAAGCCTTGTAAAATGCACTTACAATATTATATAATAAAACAAATCATAAGTCAACACCGTCACTTGCTAAAACTTTTACCTTGTGATATACTTTGCACAGAGGTGATTTATATGAAGCATCGCTACTTCGTCACTTTATTTGGAGTAATATTTTTATTATGTGTTATTTTTATGCTTGTTCCCCCGAAAAATTCAGGGGCAACAGTTGCCCGGATTTATGCAAGCGGAGATCTTGTCTGCGAAATTGACCTTGATAATATTTCCTCTCCCTGCGAAATCCCCGTTAAAAACAATGGGGGCGAGAACATCGTCCTTGCAGAGAGTGACGGCATCAGTATAAAATCGGCAGATTGTCCCGACAGGCTATGTGTCCGTCAGGGCAAACTCACGGGGGCGTCTGCACCCATTGTATGTCTGCCAAACGAGGTCTATATAATTCTTAAAACCAAAAGCTCTTCCGAAACTGACGCAATAAGCAGATAATATTCCGAAAGGTTATAAATTATTATGTCAAAAAATATAAAAAGACTTACCCTATGCGCTATGCTCTGCGTGGCGGCACTCACCATTTTTATAATAGAAGCTTATATACCGCTACCGCTGCCTATTCCAGGATTAAAACTGGGGCTTTCAAACATAATAACCCTTTTTGCCCTTGTTTATCTCTCGCCAAGAGAGGCTTTTTTGATATTGATATCCCGCATACTTTTAGGCACGATGTTTAGCGGAAATCCGTCCGTTCTGTTATATAGTCTGTCGGGCGGTATTATCTGCCTGCTTTGCGAAACACTCTGCTTTCGGGTGCTTGGCAAAAAATTCATATGCGAAATAAGCATTATCGGTGCGATGGTACATAACATTGTTCAGATTTTGTGCGCGGCCCTGATAACAAATACCGGTGCGGTCTTTTTCTATCTTCCGCCTCTTCTTGTCGCGGCAATTATCACAGGTGCTTTTTGCGGATTATGTGTTAAATATATGATGAAACATATAAAAAACGGCAACGAATAATCATTGCCGTTTTGTTGCCGTTTTAATTTTTTAAAACTATTTCTCTTCTTCGCCTACAACTGTAACGTTGTTGCTTCCGCGAAGCTCCATTCTGTTGTTGCGAACAATAGAAATGCACTGTTCAAGCTCCTTCATAGAAGAAACGCTTACCTTTTCTACTGTGTCGAGAAGGCTGTCTGCATAGTTGTAAGAAGCCTCTTGTATAGCCTCTGCCTCTGCCTGCGCGTTCTCTATAATTATGCGCGCCTGCTCCATAGCCTGCTGAGTAATCTCATGCTCATTTATCATAGAGATACCCTTCTCGTTGGCAGCCTTGATGATTTCGTCGGCTTCAGCGTTTGCTTCCTGCAATATGCGCTGACGCTCTTCCTTAATCCATTTTGCCTGCTTGAGGTCATCGGGCAGCTTAAGCTTAAGCTCCTGCAAAACATCCATAAGCTCGTCACGTTCTAAAATACAACGTCCCGAGAAAGGAACACTCGCACCCTTGTCTATTATGTCTTCCAACTCATCCAATAATTCTAATCCATCCATTATTGTTACCTCCTATGTTTTATGTAGTAGTGGTGATTAATCACCTTTAATATAACAACGTTTATTTATAATCGGTATAATGTCTGAAGGAACTAACCCCTCAAGCGAACCGCCATACTTTGCAATCTCTTTGACAATGCTGGAGCTTAAGAACATATATTCCTGACTTGTGTGCAGGAAGAATGTTTCAACCTCGGGATAAAGAGCTTTGTTAGTGAGCGCCATCTGGAATTCATATTCAAAGTCCGAAACCGCCCTTATACCCTTTATAACAACCTTTGAATTTATGCTCCTCATAAAATCAACGAGCAATCCCGAAAAGGAGCAAACCTCTACATTCCCGAATTCTTCAACAGATTTTCGCAAAAGCTCAATCCGCTCTTCCACCGTGAAAGTAGGATTTTTAGCACTGTTTGTAAGAACCGCGACATAAACCTTATCAAAAAGCTTTGCCGACCTTTTTATTATGTCAAGATGACCGTTGGTACAAGGGTCAAAGCTGCCCGGATAAACCGCCGTAATCATCACGCATCACCTCGTTTTAAGACGGTAATTACCGTCTTGCCGTATATCGCCTGCCGTACAACCTTAAAATCAGGATGCTCGGCTGTCTCGCCGTCTTTTTCTGTTTCTATTACGATGATACCTTCACCTATGAGTCCCCGCTTACTGATTTTATCAAGTGCAGGTGCAATATAGCCTTTATTATAAGGCGGGTCCATAAAAATTATGTCAAACTGCCCCTTGCACGAATCAAGAAAAGCGAGGTAATCGGATAAAACTATCTTCGCACTCTCTTCAAAGCCCGCAAGCCCTATATTGTGACGCACAAGCCCTGCCGCCGTCTTGTCAAACTCGACAAAAGTGCAATGCGTGCATCGTCTGCTGATAGCCTCAATCCCTAATGCGCCGCTGCCTGCAAACAGGTCAAGGGCACTTTCACACGGAAAATGAGTCTGTACTATATTAAAGACAGATTCCTTAACGCGGTCGGTTGTAGGACGGGTGTCAAGCCCCTCCGGTGCCTTAAGTTTCAATCCTTTTCGTATGCCTGCAATAATTCGCAATGGAAAGCCTCCAAAATATACTCATACTACTTAATATTTATATCCTAAAACATATCTTTTGTCAAGTCTTTTTTAACAATTTTGTTACAAAAGAAAAACCCCGCAAATGCCGTAGTCAGCCTAAGGTAAAAACCTGGTATCCAGGTGGGAAAACGCCCGAAGGTTTTACAAGTCCACTAGAGTTGCTGAGGCATGTGCGCCACCTTCGGAGACAAAGCCCCTTTAAAAATTTGTTGGTTTTACATTATAGCCGTTTTACGAACAATGCAGGGAATATTAACTTTTGTTTTATGGATTGGCATACGGACCGTCGAGGACGTCGGTCCCTACACGACTCGAATTGCATTGCGTTTTATGCACCGCAAGAGTAATTCGTTAAGTTTATCTTACAAGCTTATTTTATAATTTTGTCAAGTTAGGGACAAAAAATTTAATGTTTTTCAAAGGCTTCCCCTGGAGGGGAAGCTGTCACGAAGTGACTGATGAGGTGTAGATTGCGTAGCAATCGTTATATATTCCCACCTCATCCGAGTTTGCGCCCTAAGAGCACTTCTCCGCTCAGGGCGCCGCGCAAAACCACCTCCCCCTATGCTCTGGAGAGGTGGTTTTACTACCATAGCTCTTTTTCTATTTTATTGTAAATTATTCTTCTGAGAACATATCCTTGCCTACACCGCACAGGGGGCAAGCAAAATCATCGGGCAAATCCTCAAATTTTGTTCCGGGTGCTATTCCCATTTCGGGAGCGCCAAGCTCCTCATCATAAACCCATCCGCAAGCGTCGCATACATATTTTTTCATAATTATTCCTCCTTGTATTATATATTATTTTATATGTTTTCATATATTATTCGCAAAGCTCTTTTGCAAGGGCATCAAGCTCTGCTTCGGTTTCTGCATTCATAGCAGATAAAAGTTTTGGCTCCGTTTGTGCGAAAGCAAGATTTACACACTTTTCGAGCATCCCCTTCATTACCTTTGTCGCCATAGGCGCCCAGCTTCCGTTCTCAATAAATGCGATCATTCTGTTTCTAAAATTACGCTCTGTCAAATGATTGATAAATTCACGCATAAATGGGAATATATCTGCGTTATATGTTGTTGTGGCAAGCACGATTTTGCTGTATCTGAAAGCATCCTCTACCGCCTCTGCCATATCGCATCTTGCAAGGTCGTTCACTACAACTTTTGGAGCACCATTTGCCAGGAGCTTCTTCTCAAGCGCCATAACCGCTTTTTTTGTGTTGCCATAAACCGAGGTATATGCAATCATTATTCCCTCTTCTTCAGGTTGATAGCCGGACCATATGTTATAAAGATTGAGATAATATTCTAAATTTTCGTTCAAAATCGGACCGTGTAGCGGGCATATAGTCTGTATATCAAGCGCTACCGCTTTCTTTAATAACGCCTGCACCTGCGCGCCGTACTTGCCTACGATACCGATATAATAACGTCTTGCCTCGCAAGCCCAATCCTCATCTGCATCAAGTGCACCGAATTTGCCAAACGCATCTGCAGAAAAGAGCACCTTGTCGGTGGCATCATATGTCACAATTACCTCCGGCCAATGTACCATAGGCGCAGTATGGAATTTCAGTTCGTGCTTACCGAGCGAGAGTAAATCTCCCTCGCCTACAACAACTTGATTTTCTGCAAAATCAGTTCCGAAAAACTGCTTCATCATAACAAACGCCTTGGCAGACGAAACAATTTTAGCCTCAGGATAGTTTTCCATAAATCCCGCAATATTCGCAGAATGGTCAGGCTCCATATGCTGTACTACAAGGTAGTCGGGGGTTCTGCCGTCAAGGGCATTTTTAATGTTGCCAAGCCATTCATCTTTGAATCTTGCATCCACCGAATCCATTATAGCTATTTTTTCATCTATTATTGCATATGAATTATATGCCATTCCCTCGGGCACTATATACTGCCCTTCGAACAAGTCAATCTCGCGATCGTTTACACCAATGTATTTAATATCGTTGGTTATATTCATTTTAATGCACCTCTATTGACATTTTTAATAATTTTATCATATTTTTTCTAAATCTTCAATATTAAAAATATATTTTACTCAATAATTTTTCCATCAGTAGAAATGGTTATTACCTGCCACGGTATGAACTTTCCGCTTGCTTGCAGAGCATTTTTTGCCGCATTCTCAATACCTCCGCAGCAGGGCACCTCCATACGAACAACTGTAACACTTTTAATATTGTTTTTCGCAATTATTTCGGTAAGCTTCTCCGTATAATCACCCTCATCAAGTTTGGGGCAACCAATCAGCGTAATGCGGTTGCGAATGAATTCATTATGGAAATTACCGTAGCTATATGCTGTGCAATCCGCAGCAATAAGCAGGTTTGCATCCTCAAAATAAGGTGCGTTCACCGGAACAAGCTTTATCTGGCACGGCCACTGTCTAAGCTGGCTCGTATTCTGTATAGAATGTGATATAATTGAAGCCTGTCGCTCTATGGTTTTTGACTGAGTCCCGGGGCAACCGCAAGGAAGTTTGCTTGCGAACCTTTGTGCTTTTGCCAAGCGGACAGCCTCCTCATCATAAGCAGGCGCCTCACGCGTTTCAAAGCTAATAGCATCAGTGGGGCAGGCGGGCAAACAGTCGCCAAGTCCGTCGCAGTAATCCTCACGGGTGAGCTTTGCCCTTCCGTTTATCATCTCTATAGCACCTTCGTGGCAAGCAGTTGCACAAGCGCCGCATCCGTTACATTTTTCTTCATCAATTTTTATTATTTTTCTAATCATTATTTAGTCCTCCTATTGAATTTCTAATACTATTATAGTATAATTAAGAAAACATTTCTGTTGAATTTTCAACAAAAGGAGGCTTTTATGAAAAAATATTTTGATATTTTGCGAAGATGTCCCCTTTTCGACCAAATTGGAGAAAATGACTTGCTGCCTTTGCTCACGTGCTTTGGCGCAAAAGTCGAAACCTTTGAAAAAAAATATACTATAATCGCCGAGGGCAGTCCTGCGAAATACGTTTGCATAGTGTTATCCGGCTCTGCCCGGATTGTTCAGGTTGACTACTATGGAAACAGAAGCATTCTGTCAAACGTGGCGCCGTCTGAAATATTTGCAGAGTCGTTTGCGTGTGCAGGTGTTGATACAATTCCGATAAGCGTAATTGCAAATGAATTCTGCGAAATTATGCTCATCGATTGCAATCGCATCTTGCACCCCTGCTCCAATTCCTGCGGTTTTCACGGGCAGATGCTCTTTAATTTGATGAAGAATTTGGCTAACAAAAACATTGGTTTCCATCAAAAAATAGAAATAACCTCCAAGCGTACAACGAGAGAAAAGCTAATGGCATATCTGATGCTTGAGGCAAAGAAAAATGCTTCAAACGGCTTTTATATTCCCTTTAATCGCCAGGAACTTGCGGACTATCTCGAGGTTGACCGAAGCGGATTATCTGCAGAAATAAGCAAACTGCGCGATGAAGGGGTGCTTCAATCGAAAAAAAGCTATTTTGAATTATTATAAAAATCAGCAACTACAAATGATATGCACCCCAAAAGTTAAACACTTTTGAGGTGCATATCATTTATGGTTCTCCTTTATTATATACGGCATTTTTTATCTTGTATAAAATATACTGCTTTTGAAATAAGCTTTTCGGGAAGTATTCTTCTCGCAAAGACGGCTATTTTCATCAATGCTCCCGGAATGATTATCTGCTTTCCTTTAAACATTTTATTTATGGCATATTCTGCAACCTTTCGGCTCTTTAAAACAATCATGCCCGAACCTTTCTCCTTACCTGTTCCAAAGCTTACCTTTGCTACTTGCCCAAATTCTGTGTGAACGGGTCCGGGGCAAAGAACGCTTACCCTGACGTTGCTTTTCTCTCTGCGCAGTTCCTCTGCCAAAGCCTGAGAAATGCGGAGCACATAAGATTTCGAAGCATAATATGCCGCAAAAAGCGGTCCCGGAAAGAATGCCGCAAGGGATGCAACATTTAATATGTGACCGTTTCCCCGTTCTTTAAATTTCTTTGCAAAGTTCTTTGTGAGAATATGTACCGCCCGAACATTTGTGTCAAGCATCTCAAGCTCTCGGCTTTGGTCTGTCGTTCCAAAATCCCCGAACACACCGAACCCTGCGTTATTAATTAAAACATCTACCTCATCGGCTCTCTCACACAGAGCTGTGCACGCCTCTATATCCGAAACATCGCAGCACAAAATCTCTACGTTTGTTTTAAGCTCCTTTTTCAGCTCCTCAAGCTTGTCGGCGCGTCGCGCTACCGCTATTATATCGTAACCTTTCTCTGACAAAATATATGCCATATCCCTGCCAAGCCCCGAGCTTGCCCCTGTTATCAAAGCCTTCATAAAAATTCTCCCTATAATAATACTTTTATCAGTATACACTTATAAAACAACTTTTGCAACCTTTAATGCCATCAGTTTTAATGAAATATCCCCTTATATCACACGCCGTCAGGCGTATTTCACATTGCGAAGCAATATTTCACGCACGAAGTGCATTTTACAAATCCTGAAAGGATTTATTTCATTGAAAAACGATACAGTAAAAACTGTATCGTTTTTCTGGTGGAG
>CALDQB010000042.1 GCA_937911665.1 uncultured Clostridia bacterium
ATATTATATCATATTTTCACTCTTTTGGTAGTCCATTTTTATTATACAAGTTTCTATCTATTCACTATTCTCTTTTCACTCTTCACTAAAAATTGTCGTTTCCAGATAATAGATGAAAGAGAATAGAAATGGATGCTTACGCAAAGCTTATTTTTATATGGCATCTAAACCATTCGTTTCTCACAGTGCACAAAACGGTACACGACGGCGGTCACACAAAGTGATAACCCGCAGACAAAAAGAATATCGCTAAACTTTACGCATATAATATTTCTGGCACAAATATTGCCGCGAAAGGATTGATTATATGCCGAGAAAATATTTTGTTCGTGCAAATACCTCTTCAGGTCTTGTAAGCCTTGCTGAAAATAACCTTGACGGAATAAATCGTCTTTATGTTTTAGACGGCGCTTCCAAATCGGTTAAGACACGTATTATTGAGCTTGCAGCAGAGAGCCTCTCTTCGCTAAAGGTTGAGTTCGAATATGCCAAAAATCCATTTAATCCCGACCACTTTGACGCGGTTATAGCACGAGAGATAGGCTTTGCCGTGGCAGACGCCGATTGTGCAGGCACAGACAGGGCAGAGTATATTGACACAAACATCGCACTGAAAGGTAATTTTGACACGCCATTTATGACGGGATTGTTGCTGAAAGCCGACTCTGCCTACTCCCTGCTCTACGAGGCATATGCAAAGGCAAAGGCTATTCACGATGAATGGGAAAAAATATATATTGATAACATAAACTTTGATAATCTCAATGCCTATGGAGACGAAATTATTGACAAGCTTACAGGCGATAAAACAGGCAGCGGAAGCGGAAATGTTTTTGAAAGATTTTTCGGCGCATCTACTGTAGACGGTTCAATGAATTTCATCGATAACCTCACAGAAAATCTGTCTGCCAGATACTTTATAAAGGGGCGTCCCGGCACGGGAAAATCAACCTTTCTTAAAAAGCTAAACCAAAGAGCAATTGAGCAAGGCTTTGACACCGAGGTTTACTATTGCAGTTTTGATAAAAGCAGTCTTGACATGGTGATAGTTCCCGAGCTTTCATTTTGCGTATTTGACTCTACCTCCCCTCACGAGATGTTCCCGCAAGGTGACCGTGACAATATTCTTGACTTTTACGTTCACTCATCTCTTGTAGGTACAGACGAAAAATATGCCTCGCAGCTTCGTTTGATTGGCTCAAAATACAAACACAGAATTTCAGAGGGTATCGCTCATCTGCGGCTCGGCAATCTGTATATGGAAGAACGTGAATTTTATCTTTCGCATATGGCAGATAATGTCGTAATTTCGGAAATAGCCGAAAACTTAACCATATTTTAACTTTACATCCAACACAACATATGCTATAATACGTATGACAAAATCCAAGGAGGGTTACTGATTATGAGCAATTTCACTTATGAATTTGAGGAGAGAAACGCTAAATACGAAACTTACGAATGGGACAACACCTGGATAGAACACGCAAATGATACCGATGTCCCCAGAGTTTTATATATTGGGGATTCTATCTCTTGCGCAACAAGGCACGATGCCACTGCTATTTCAGGCAACAAGATATTTTTCGACGGCTTTGGTACATCCAAAGGCCTTGATAACCCTTATTTTAAAGATGCAATAAAAATATTTATTGCACAGGGCCCAGCTAAAGATGCTGTGATTTTTAACAACGGTCTCCACGGCTGGCACCTGAGTGATGATGAGGGTTATGCCTCTCTCTATGAAGATATGGTTAAGTTTTTGTTAGATGAGTTCAAGGATATCCCTGTTGCCATCGTTCTTACAACCGATCTTACTGACAAAGAAAGGGGCGAAAGAGTGATTGCACGCAACAAGGCGGCACTTAAAATCGCAGAAAAATATGACCTGCCCGTCATTGATTTACATTCCGTTTCTGTCGCAAATAAACGCCTTCTCTCGGAAGACGGCGTTCATTTCATCCACGACGGCTATGTTGCTCTCGCAAACGAAATTCTTAAACGTCTTGCAGAGATTTCACCAAAATTTGCAGTTTAAATAAAGAAATCCCAACTCGTACGAGTTGGGATTCTTTATTTTCCGTAAGGACAAACCCTCATACATATGCCGCAGACAGACCCTCTGCCTATATGTTGAAATTCCTTTTTCATATAATCGCTGCATGCCTTTGCATCAATAATATCGCTCCGCTCACCATCTATTGTCCATTCTGCTCCCTTGATTGCCATAGCAGGACAATTATCTCTGCACAAATTACAATCCCCGCATTTTGAAACAACCTCTCTGTCTCTTATTTCAAACTCGCAATCGGTCAAAATTGTGCCAAGCCTTACGCGAGGGCCGTTTTCGTCAGAAATAAAAAGACTGCTCTTGCCGATTGTTCCAAGTCCCGCTGCCACCGCCGCCATCTTATGCGAATATATCCCCTGCATTCCGTTTACAGACTGTGAAGCAGGCACGGGAACATATCTGTAACCCGCCTCGTCAAGCATAAGTCCGCACCTTAGCGATAGCGAATCAATAAGAGCATTTACACTTCTGTAATGATGAAAATATGTATGTGTAGGTGCACTATCAATACAATCAATTATGGCATTTGAAAGAGGAATTGTATAGGATATAATATAGGAGAGCGAAAAGGGATTTTCTTCCGCCTTTCCAAATCCGACCTGTCCCGCTCCGTGTGCTTTTAAAAAATCAACTATTTTCTTCTGCATTATCTTCTCCTTTATGTAAGTGCGGTTACCTTTCGCAAATAGTCAAGGGTTTTGAAATTCTTTTCAAAGAGTATTTCGATGCAATATTCGCCAAGCTTGCTTAAATATTTAATTGATTCATCCGACATATTAAACGAGAATATTTTTTTATCTTCGCACAAGATAATATACGAAATTGCCGCCAGTATACTGTCGTTTATCTGCATAGAGCCCGGGTGGCTCTCTGCACAATCTTCGCAGTAAACCGCGCCTTCTGCCGCATTTATAAGGAGAAGCGGCATAGCCGCACCGCATGATGCGCACGCGCTGACATCAGGCATAAGCCCCGCAAGCGCAAGGGTGCGGAATTCAAAAGCCGCCTTTATCTTTTCGGGATTTTTCCCCTCTCTGCTGAGCATATAAAGTGAGCGCAGTAAAAGCTCTGTCTGCGCTATATCGGGCGAATCCTCCTGAACCACAAGATTTGTTACATCGCAAAAATATGAGGCAAACGCCATTCCCTCAAGTGAGTCCTTTAATCCTGAAAACGACGTTATCTGCTCCCCCTCATTGAGTTTATAAAGAGAGGACGAACCACTCTTAAAAAGTGTAAACTTACTGTGGCTGAAGAGTCCCGTCGCCGCCAAAAGCCCCGACTTGCCCTTTCGCACACTGCGCGCAAGGACCGAAATTCTGCCCAGCTCCTTTGTAATCACCGTCAGAATTCTTGAGGTGTCTCCGTATTTAGTTTCTCTTGTGACAATTCCTTCTGCGTCAACGAGCGCCAATACTCACCCCTCCTCATTTCAGTCAAAGGCTGCGCATTTTCCATAAAAATTCCTTTATATCTTAAATAGGCTATAATATCGCCTGTTTTTGCAAAATCATTCCATCTGTCTTCATTTTCGTTGCTTATATAGTCCATAAAAATCTGCCTCCCATACAAAGTAAATTTAGTATATGATACGCAGATTTTTATATACTGTTAAGAATTTACAGATTATTCAAACCCTATATCTGTGATGAAATTTTCGCGGTTACGCCAGTCCTCTTTCACTCTTACCCAAAGCTCAAGATACACTTTAGAATCCAAAAACCGCTCTATCTCATATCTTGCAAGGCTGCCGATTTTTTTGAGCTTTTCTCCGCCCTTGCCGATGATTATTCCTTTGTGGCTTTGCTTTTCGCAATAAATAGCCGCAAGGATTTCGTATGTTCCGTTATCCTTTTTCTTCATCTTTTCTATCTCAACTGCAATACCATGCGGGATTTCCTTGTTGAGAAGACGGAGTGCCTTTTCCCTTATAAATTCCGAAACAATCTGTCGCTCCGGCTGGTCGGTTATTGTGCCATCAGGAAAGAACTTCGGTCCGTCGGGGAGTTGTTCCTTAAGCTTTTCAAAAAGTTCATTTAAGTTTTCACCCTCCTGTGCCGATATCGGCACTATGTCGGAAAAATCATATAAATCCTTAAGCTTGTCAATCACAGGCAAAAGCTGAAGCTTCGGCACAGTATCGATTTTATTCACCGCGAGGATAACGGGCACCTCTGATGCGCGCAACCCCGCAAGCGCTTCTCTCTCTGCCTCAAGCTCGGCATCCTTAATGTTGCAGTCAACAACGTAGAGAAGAGCATCTATATCCTGAGTTGCAGTATATATATACTTTTCCATTCTCTTTCCAAGCTTGTTGTGAGGCTTGTGAATTCCCGGTGTGTCAATAAGTACAAGCTGAAAATCCTCGCCCGTACGCACGCCGAGAATTTTAGTCCTTGTTGTTTGCGGTTTGGACGAAACAATCGCCACCTTTTCGCCTACGATTTGATTTAAAAGTGTCGATTTGCCCGCATTGGGTCGCCCCGTTATAGCTATAAATCCTGATTTCATTTTATCTCACCAACCCTGTTTTATTTAAAATTTCTCTCTGGTATCCAAACATCTCTTCTTCATCTTCAGGCATCATATGGTCATACCCTAAAAGATGGAGCATAGAATGAACCGTGAGAAAGCCGACCTCTCTTTCAAATGTATGCCCGTATTCTATGGCTTGCTCCTCTGCCCGTTCAAGCGATATCACTATATCACCGAGGCACAGCTCACCCTTTTCGTTAAACTCGGCATAATCCTCTATTATTTCGCCGTTTTCGTCATACTCAAACATGGGGAATGACAAAACATCCGTAGCCCTGTCAATCTCACGATGCATTTTGTTAAGGTCGCGTATCCCCTCGTTGTCAGTCAGCATAACACTGACTTCAACTCTCGTTTCAAACTCCATATATTCAAGAGAAGCAAGTGCGCACTTGCGGATAAGCGATTTTATCCTGTGCCCGACCTTGTATTTATCCTGTTGATTTAGAAAGCTGACTTTCATATACCCGCTCCTTTTCTGTTTTATTATATAATTTTGTCAAGTTAGGGATAAAAAATTTGTTTTCTTTAAGGCTTCCCCTTGAGGGCGCAAATTGCCGGTGGCAATTGTTTTGCGCTGACCGAGGCAAGAGCCGAGACATCTGTCACGAAGTGACTGATGCGGTGTAGATTGCAAAGCAATCGTTATTCATTTCCACCTCATCCGTCAGCTATCGCTGACACCTTCCCCTCAAGGGGAAGGCTTTTTTGTCCCTTGTATATCAAACTTTATAAAGACTTTATAATCTGGATGATAAATCAAATTTAATGAATTGACAACTGAAGTTGTCGTGAATTGATGTTCCATCATGAATTCTCGGCATCCTCCATGAATTGAATTGCCTTAAATGCACGAAGTGCAATTCATGAGCCGTCAGGCTCAATTCATGAAAACCTTGATTTCAATTCATGCCGTCAGGCAATTCATTGCGGTCGCAGACCGCATATGCGGCATATCAAAAATCATCGCACGATTTTGCCCGTCTTTGCGCCGATGAGGTTTATTAATTCCCGAGGGGAAACCTCCACCTGATAGCCGATTTTACCTGCGCTGAACACAATAGTATCAAGATTCAGACACGACTCGTCAATTACGGTGGTATACTGTTTTTTCATTCCAATGGGAGAGCACCCGCCGCGAATATATCCCGTCACCTTGTTGATATCCTTTACGGGTATCATTTCGACTGCTTTTTCTCCCACCGATACAGCACAGGCTTTCAAATCAAGCTCACACAGAACCGGAATTACAAAAACGTAATACTTTTTGGAAGCTGCGACAGTAACCAAGGTTTTAAAAACCCGATTGGGTTCTTTCCCTATTTTTCGGGCAACCGAGCAACCGTCAAAATCACCATCTGCCTCGTACGTGTGCACCGAATATTCAATATGATTTGTTTCAAGTGCCCTCATTGCATTTGTTTTCACATTCGCCATTTTCATCACCTGTAAGATTTATAAACATTACTGCCTTTGTAATAATCACCGAGAACAATAATGTCGTTTACCTCCATACTCTCTCTGACTCTTTGATTTTGCTTTCCTATATAAACCTCGTCATCGGGAGAAAATCCTCCCTCCTCGCCCGGAATATAATGCATTTTCCCATCCATCCAGGCAGATGTTTCAAAATATGCAAACCCCTCATTATTGGGGTCTAAAACATCGTTCCCTATATATTTTCCATTACGATTAAGCCCGAAAAGGTTTATCACGGTAGGAAGCCAGTCCACCGTCATCATTGGCTTCGAAACCTTGTTGTTTTTCATTCCCGCAGAATAAATAAATGCGGGCACGCAATATTTATTGTCGCTTCCTTTCCATTGTTTAACCAGTTCTTCATCTGATATTCCATAGGTAAAATGGTCGGTATAGGCAATAATGACAGTATCCTTTAAAATTCCGTCCTGCTCGAGTCGCTCTAAAAGCAACCTGAAAAACTCGTCTGTATCTTTAGCAAGAATCATTCCATTATTCTTTTCTGTATTCATTCCCTCGTCGATAAGCTCGGGATAATATTCCTTTGCGAGCGTCAGCTTGCCGTCATCCTTATCATAAGGCAGATGTGCCGAATAGGTTATTATAAAATCAAAGAACGGTTGTTTTTCGATCATTTTGGCATAAACCTCATCATTTTTCAGCATATTGCTGTCAAGCTGTGCCTCTGCCTCGGGAATTCCAAAATCCGCCAGAGAATTATATTTCTCATAGCCAAAGCTTTTGTGCATAATACCCCTGTTGTAAAATTCAGAACTGTTAAAGTGAAAGGAGTTTACTGCATAACCCTCTTTTTTAAACAAATTCGCCATTGAATATGGGAAGCTGTTATTACTGAAATTCGATGCACTGACCGCAGATACAGGCGTGAAAAAGCCTGTGTTAAAAGCAAATTCAGAGTTGAATGTAAATCCCGCTCCAAAGAACGGCGCATTGTAGTTTGTAAAGTTAATACCGCTTTTCATCATTTTGAATAATGTAGGCGTATATTTCTTGGTAATCATCCAGGAATCGATACTCTCCATCATAACCGCAATAACATTTTTGCCCTTGAATAAGCCAGTATATTCGTTCTCGGTTGGCTCTCCCTTTTCAGTAAAATACTTATCTACTTTCGAAAGCTCGTTCTCGTCAAGCTTTTCGCTCCCGAAAACAGTTCTGTATGTATCATAAAAGGTGAGCTGATAAAGCCCTGCCGTTTCGAAGCTTTTGTTTATATCGTTGAGGCGTTTATAAACTATTCTGGGGCGTCGCCACGAATCCCACTCATTCATAGAATCGTTGTGAATCTCGGGCTGCATATATATGTGGACAGAAGTTATCCCGATAATCGGAATCAGCAAAAGCGCTGTCCATACCTTGTTTTTAAGTTGTGGCTTGTCCCACTTTATCAACGCTGCAACAAGTAAAACTGCAAAAACCAACACCGCACATATCAGCTTTGCATCAATATGCTCTGCCGCATAGGCTATGTATTTTGCGCCTTCGCCCGCGAGCATAATGCTTTTTATCCAGAAAAACTGGTCGAAAATTTTAAAGTACACATATTGGCACACCGAAAGGACTGCAAAAGCTACGCTTATCAAGCCATAAACTGCTTTGCCGATTTTTCGGGGTAATATAAAAGCGCAAAAACCTATTATGAGCAAAATCCAGAATGCAGTAAAAAGCCACGACGCAACCCCGACGTATGCCTCGCTGAAGACGGATTCTTCAACTAAATCGCGAAGCAGAACGTCAGGCACAAGAAGTGCCGCCGCCGCAAACAACATAAAATAATATTTTTTTATAAAAGCTGTGAGTTTTACCAACATTTGCTCAAAAACTCCTTTTTATCATTTGCCAGAGGTTATAGAATTCCTTTTTTAAAGACCTCTGTAATTTCCATCGGCGAAGAAACAATTGCCGCCGCGTTCCCTTTTTCAAGCTCACCCTTTTCGGCATAGCCGTAGGTAACGGCAATGCAAGGAATACCCATTGTTTCGGCGCCGTCCAGGTCATATATTCTGTCACCGACCATAATGGTGTTGTCAGGCAAGGCACCCAGATAATCCATGGCATTTTTTATGACGGCCGCTTTATCTGTATTCGTTCCGTCAAGCTCACTGCCTGAAAGATAGGTTATATAATCAGTCATTCCATACTCATCACAAATCTTTTGCGCAAAAACTTTCGGCTTGCTCGTGGCTATGGCAAGAACATATCCCTCTTCTTTGAGTGCAGATAGCATAGGTAGCACGCCATCATAGAGCCGATTTTCAAAAATGCCTGTGGGAGCATAGCGCTCACGGTAGTACTCAACCGCCCTCTCCCCATCCTCCTCGGACAAGTTTGCATATTCTATAAAATGTTCTTTAAGAGGTGGCCCTATAAATTCGAGAAGTTCTTCACATTCTCTCTCTATCCCAAACTTTTTAAGGGCATATTGCACGCATCGTGTTATGCCAACTTTGGGGTCTGTAAGCGTTCCGTCAAGATCAAATAAAATATATTTTATCATCCGCTTCACCTCTCAATTTTAAATGAATTGCCGACTTATTTTATAATTTTGTGAAGTCAGGGACAAAAATTTGTAGGGGACATTCACGAATGTCCCGCGGGCGATTCTTGAATCGCCCCTACATTTTATCCCTTGTATATCAAAATTTAAAATCAGTCTACGATTTAAATGCAAGTTGTTTTGGCGATATACAGTCTTTGTCTGATCGATATTTTCAATTTTCTCAAAATCAATATGTTTTTCGGACCGTCGAGGACGCCTGTCCCTACACGACATGAATCGAGCTTGTTCGCAAACTCATTCTATCATAAAGTTAAATTCATTTCAACAATAATTTAATATTAACTCCTAAATTTTAATGGACATATTTTCATTTATATGATACAATTTTAGTGGTGATTGTTTATGAAAGAAAAAACTGTTTTTGTCTGTGCGGAATGCGGGACAGAGTCTCCTAAATGGAACGGAAAATGTCCCGGTTGCGGGGCATGGAATACAATGAACGAAGAAATCTCACTCCCGACTCCCAAGGCGGTTAAGGGTGGAGCCTTTTTTGCTATGCAGTCAGAACCGCCAAAACCCCTTTCGGATATCTCAACCTCGGAGGATGAGCGTATCCACACGGGGCTTTCAGAGCTTGACAGAGTCCTCGGCGGAGGAATTGTAGCAGGCTCTCTTGTTTTAATCGGCGGTGACCCCGGTATAGGAAAGTCGACAATTCTCCTCCAGATATGTGAGCATTTAGGCAAGGACAAAAAAATCCTCTATGTTTCGGGCGAGGAATCGCAAAAACAGATAAAGCTTCGTGCCGACAGACTTGGCGTTACTACGCAGTCTTTAAAGCTTTACACCGAAACAAATATGTCGCTTATCTGTCAATGCATAATGAAGGAAAAGCCCGACATACTTATTGTCGATTCTGTCCAGACTATGTTTAATCCCGAAATTGCTCCCGCTCCGGGCAGCGCAACACAGATAAGAGATACTGCGGCAACTCTTATGCGGATTGCAAAAGAAAACTCCATCGCAACATTTCTTGTCGGTCACGTCACCAAAGAGGGTTCTATCGCAGGCCCGAAAATCCTTGAACATATAGTAGACACCGTTCTCTATTTTGAGGGCGACCAGCACAGAGCATACAGAATAATCAGGGCGATAAAAAACCGCTTTGGCTCAACTAACGAAATCGGTGTTTTTGAAATGGACGGAAACGGTCTTACTGAAATCACAAATCCCTCACAGGCTATGCTCTCGGGCAGACCTGTGGGCGAGGCTGGCTCCTGCATTATCTGTACTATGGAGGGAACACGCCCCGTACTCGCAGAGGTTCAGGCTCTTACCTCACAGAGCAGTTTCGGCAATCCCCGTCGAATGTCTACGGGCATTGACTTGTCGAGAGTTCTTATAATGCTCGCCGTTATGGACAAGCGTATGGGCATGCACATATCCTCCCATGATGTATATGTAAATGTTGTAGGCGGTCTTAAAATGGTAGAGCCTGCAATAGACATGGGCGTTTTCCTCGCTATTGTATCGAGTTTTCGCAACAAACCCATCGACAGCGGTATCGTTGCCATAGGCGAAATCGGTCTTGCGGGCGAACTTCGTGCTTGCAGTTATCTCGAAAATCGTATCGCTGAGGCGGAAAAGCTTGGCTTTACCCGTTGCCTTATCCCTGCTTGTGACATAAGCAAGCTTAAAAAATTCAAGAAAATCCAAATCAGTACATACACCAACATTCGTGATGTAATAAACGATATTTTATAAAACCGAGGTTTGATAAAATGAATAATAAAAACCACAAATTCACTTCCGCAATTATTGCAGCGGCAGGGAGCGGTTCGAGAATGAAATCGGATATTTCCAAGCAGTTTATTATGCTCGGCGATACCCCCGTCCTTGCCAAAACTCTGCTCGCTTTTGAAAGTGCAACCGAAATCGATGAAATCATTGTCGTGACTAAAGAGGCTGACATTCCCGCAGTTACCAAGCTTAAAGAAAAGTATGAGATTTCAAAGGTCACCCGTATATTAAACGGCGGGGCTACACGGCAGGAATCTGTATGCAACGGTATAAGCTCTGCCATCGGCGAGCTTATCCTCATTCACGACGGGGCACGTCCCTTTATCACCCCCGATGAAATAAATTCGGTCGCGGACGCACTTTATACATACGAGGCGGCGGCTCTCGGCATACCCGTTACCGATACTTTAAAATCGGCAGACTCCGACGCAGTTATAACGGGAACGGTTGACCGCTCAAATTTATATTCTATTCAGACTCCGCAGGGTTTTAGGGCAGAGGTTATTAAAAAGGCTCACGCAGTTGCTACCCAAAATAATCTCTCTGCGACAGATGATTGTGCTCTCTGCGAAAATCTCGGCATAGGCATAAAAATAATTGAGGGTTCGCCCACCAATATAAAAATAACCCGCCCCGACGACCTTAAAATGTCGGCGGCAATACTCGGCGGAAGGGAAGATGAAAAAGCTATGCGCTCGGGACTTGGATATGATGTTCATAGATTGGTTGAAAACAGAGACCTTATCTTAGGCGGTGTAAAAATCCCACACGAATTGGGACTTCTCGGTCACTCCGATGCAGATGTGCTACTCCACGCAATTATGGATGCTCTGCTCGGTGCGGCAGCGCTCGGCGATATAGGGAGACACTTTCCCGATACCGACGATAAATGGCTTGGTGCGGACAGCGGAGAGCTTCTTCGTATGGTTGGAAAGCTCCTTTTGGACAAAGGTGCAAAAATTATAAATATTGATGCTACCATAATAGCGCAAAGACCTAAAATCTCACCCTATATACCGCAGATGATTGATAATATAAGCAGTATTTTAAAAATTGATAAGTCCTGCGTTAACGTAAAAGCTACAACAACCGAAAGACTCGGTTTTTGCGGCAGAGAAGAGGGAATTGCCGCAGAGGCAATCTGCTGCGTTGAAATGTAAAATAATGCACGGTTCTTTTATGAACCGTGCATTATTTTATCACTCATATTTTACTCCGTTTATTCATAGATTTAAATAAATCTATTCGGAGGCTTTAAATATGCTTATTCACGTAGTTACGAGCGGGGAATCGCTCTCCCAAATAGCCGCAAGATACGGCGTAGATATAATAAATTTAGCCGCAGACAACGGTCTCCATACAGACTCACCGCTGGTTGTCGGTCAGGCTCTTGTAATTCAAATCCCTGATATTGTGCATACAGTCAGGCGAGGCGAAAACCTTGCGTCAATAGCAAGGAGCTACGGCACAACAACAATTCAGTTGCTTCGCAACAACTTTCGCCTTGGTGCATCCTCCAGAATTACAACAGGCGAAAAAATTATAATTCGTTATTCGAGTGAGAATAAAACCCGTACCTTTGCCGTAAACAGCTACGCATATCCGTATATTGAAAGCGGTCTTTTGCGCTCCCAGATGCCCTACCTCACATATTTTACGCCGTTCACATACGGAATTACGGCGGGAGGAGGGCTTGTCCCTCTCAATGACGAGGAGATGATAAGGATTGCAAAGGAATATGGGGTCGACACTCTGCTCCACCTTTCTACGCTAACAGAGGGCGGCGGGTTCAGCAGTGCCCGCGCAAGCCTTATCTTTGGAAATCCCGAACTTGAAAATTCACTTATAAACGAGATTATTTCAGTAACTCAAGCAAAGGGATATAATGGCGTAGATGTTGATTTTGAATTTATAAATCCTGCGGAAAAATATGATTATATAAACTTTCTTCAGGAGCTGCGGCTGCGTCTTAACCCTATGGGAATGCCGCTTTTCTCTGCTCTTGCGCCTAAAACCTCTGACACGCAGAGGGGTGTTCTATACGAGGGTCACGATTATTCAGGAATAGCTGCAGCGGTGAATTTTGTTCTTCTTATGACGTACGAGTGGGGATATACCTTCGGTCCGCCATTGGCGGTCGCACCTCTCAATCGGGTTCGGGAGGTAGTAAATTATGCCCTTACAAGAATTTCGTCGGGCAAGATTTTTCTCGGTGTTCCTACATATGGATATGACTGGACTCTGCCCTATGTAAGCGGTGGCCCTGGCGCTCCGTCAATTTCGCCCGTTGAGGCGGTTGATTTAGCGCGCACATATGGCGCAGATATTATGTATGACGAAACCGCCCAGTCACCCTGGTTCAGATACACCGATAACGACGGCAGACTCCACGAGGTATGGTTTGAGGACGCCCGGAGCATAAGCGCAAAGCTTGCCCTTGCCGATGAGCTTAATCTATTCGGGATAGGGTATTGGAATTCAATGCGCGAATTCCCACAGAATTGGGTTACCCTCAACGCCAAATATAATATTTTGAATTTAGGTTTGTTGTAGGGAACGGCGTTTACGACGTTCCGTCGCGGGAGGGATAAATCCCTCCCCTACGATCGTGATGTCGGCAATCTTGTAAGGCAGGGGCTTGCTCCTGCCGAAAAATACCGCGGAAGGACCAAGGCCCTTCCCTACAAATATATACATTCGTATATGCCATATCAATCGGTTCGTCGAGTGAATCCCCTCGCCACCGCAAGCGGCGGCCCTCTCCCCTTTAGGCAAGGGGCGCTTTGCCGAAACCTACAATTATATATTTCCGTATCACGTGTAGGGGACATTCACGAATATCCCGTTCATTCGGGAGGGCACGGAGACCCTCCCCTACAATTGTTATTATCATTCTCAATCTGTCAATCGGACCGTCGAGGACGCCGGTCCCTACAATCGTTTGTTTTCGTACATTTTCTTTATCGCCATTGCGTCGCGGGTTTGGGTGCCTGCGGACTCGCAAATTATTCTGTTCGACGTGCCCCGCTCCACCATTATCTCTGCGATATAATCAAAATCAGGCTCATACTCACTCTCTGCAAAGGTATGATGTTTTTTCTCCCCTGCGTTTGTATACTCTATTCGGCTGTAATGTGCGTGAAAGCACATCGCCCTTTCTATGCCGAGCTTATTTTCTATCTTATTAAATATAGCCTCAAAATCACTTTTCTCTTTAAGTCCGCCAAGGCTCATTGAATTAACGTGCCCAAAATCAATTGTCGGTATAAGCCTTTCGTCAATTAAACAAAGCTTTATTACCTCGTCTACTGTGCCGAGCTGCTTTACCTTGCCCATTGTTTCAGGACAAATATGAATATCACCAAACCCCTGTTCGTCGGCGGCTTTTATCGCACGTCTTAGCGTATCCTCTGCAAGAGAGAGTGCCTCTCTCCTTGTGATAGAACCGCAAGAGCCTGAATGGACAACTATTCTGTCGGCGCTCATATTTTTTGCGGCAGAGAGCGTCTGCAAAATATAATTTATACTGTTGTCCCGCTTTTCCTTCTCCACTGAAGAAAGGCTTATATAATACGGAGCGTGTATCGAGAGGGAAATTCCGTTCTCCCTTGCTCTTTTCCCAAGCTCTGCCGCCGCATCGGGGGAAATTTTAACCCCTCTGCCGCATTGGTATTCATAGGCATCGAGATTATTTTCACTCAGCCATTTCGGCATTTCAAGTGCAGACTTTCCGCCTGCATCATAGAAATCGTCACAATTGCCTGCCGTTCCGAATTTTGCACTCATATACACAACCTCCTATTTAGTTATAATATGAAAAAACGGCGAGGTTATCCTCGCCGTATAAATTCTAGTTGAATTTACGCTTTCTTGCCGCTTCTGACTTCTTCTTACGTCTTACGCTGGGCTTCTCATAGTGTTCTCTCTTTCTTACCTCGGACAAAACACCTGCTTTTGCACAAGAACGCTTGAAACGACGAAGCGCACTATCCAATGATTCATTATCTTTTACTCTGATTTCAGCCATGGTACTACCCTCCCTCCAAGTATGGTCAACACTAAGATGTCAAGGTGAAAAAAATTCTACCCGTCAATTATACAGAAATTTGTCACATATGTCAAGCAAAATATTAAAATATTTTTTTATTCTATGAATAATGGCGAAAATTGCTGCTTTTTAACGAAGAAAAACGAAAATATTTCTTGCACTCTATGACATTCTATGTTAGAATATTTAGATAGATTACGAAAGACTATTGTCTTAATGTTAGGAGTGGCGATATGGCTAAAGAGCTTTCAAAAACCTATGACCCCAAACAGGTCGAGGAAAGAATATATAAGGAATGGTGCGACAAGGGTTACTTCCACGCAGAAGTGGATAAGACAAAAAAACCTTTTACCATCGTAATTCCTCCCCCAAATGTAACGGGACAGCTTCATATGGGACACGCCCTTGATGAAACCTTTCAGGATATCATTATCCGCACAAAGAGAATGCAGGGCTACAACGCACTTTGGATTCCGGGCACTGACCACGCGGGTATTGCAACACAGATTAAGGTTGAGGAAGATTTGCGTGTAAACGAGGGACTTACCCGTTATGACCTCGGCAGAGAAAAGTTTTTAGAACGTGTATGGGCGTGGAAAGAAAAATTCGGCGACCGTATCATAAACCAGCTCAAAACTCTCGGCTGCTCCTGTGATTGGGACAGAGAGAGATTCACAATGGACGAGGGTTGCTCAAAGGCAGTACGTGAGGTTTTTGTTAACCTCTACAACAAGGGCCTTATCTATCAGGGAAGCCGTATAATAAACTGGTGTCCCAGCTGTACTACCGCTCTTTCGGATGCAGAGGTTGAGTATTCAGAGCAGGAAGGCTTCTTTTGGCACATTAAGTATCCCCTCAAGGACGGAAGCGGTTTTGTTGAAATTGCAACAACCCGTCCCGAAACACTCCTTGGCGATACTGCCGTTGCTGTAAATCCCGATGACGAAAGATATACAGACATTGTCGGCAAGACTCTTATTCTTCCCCTTGTAGGACGTGAAATCCCCGTTATTGCCGATGATTATGTTGATAAAGAATTTGGTACAGGCTGCGTTAAAATTACGCCCGCCCATGACCCCAACGACTTTGAGGTTGGTCTTCGTCATAACCTTGAACAGATAAAGGTTATGAATGATGACGCTACCATAAACGCATTTGGCGGAAAGTATGAGGGAATGGACCGCTACGAAGCACGCAAGGCTATCGTTGCCGACCTTGAAGCAGAGGGTTTCCTTGTCAGTGTTAAACCACACGCTCACAACGTAGGTCAGTGCTATCGTTGCGGAACTACTGTAGAGCCTATCACCTCAAAGCAATGGTTTGTTAAGATGGAACCGCTTGCAAAGCCTGCAGCTGATGCAGTTAAATGCGGTGACACCCGTTTTATTCCCGAGCGTTTTGCTAAAACATACTCGCATTGGATGGATAATGTTCACGATTGGTGTATCTCACGTCAGCTTTGGTGGGGACATCGTATTCCCGCTTTCTATTGTGATGCCTGCGGTGAAACTATTGTTTCCAAAGAAGATGTTACAACCTGTCCCAAGTGTGGCAAGCCTATGCATCAGGATTCAGATGTACTTGACACCTGGTTCAGCTCTGCGCTCTGGCCATTCTCAACTTTGGGCTGGCCCGATAAGACAGAAGAGCTTGAGCATTTCTACCCTACATCTGTTCTCGTTACAGGCTATGACATCATATTCTTCTGGGTTGCAAGAATGATTTTCTCGGGAATTGAGCATATGGGCGAAGTTCCCTTTAAAGATGTATATATTCACGGTCTTGTCCGTGACAGTCAGGGCAGAAAGATGAGCAAGTCTCTCGGCAACGGCATCGACCCCCTTGAAATCATCGACAAGTACGGCGCAGATGCTCTCCGCTTTACTCTTGCCACGGGTAACTCACCCGGTAACGATATGCGTTTTTATATGGAGCGTGTCGAGGCAAGCCGTAACTTTGCAAATAAGATATGGAATGCATCACGTTTCGTTATGATGAATCTTACTGTCGACACTTATAAAGAGCCTGATTTATCAAAGCTCTGTATTGAAGATAAATGGATTTTGCACGAATACAATGAGCTTGTTCGCGAGGTTACTGAAAACCTCGAAAAGTATGAGCTTGGTGTTGCCGTTTCAAAGCTCTATGACTTTATCTGGGATAAGTTCTGTGACTGGTATATCGAGCTTGTAAAGCCGAGATTTTCGCAAGAGGGCGAGAGCAATCTTACAGCGCAGCATACACTTGTGTATGTTCTGTCAAACACATTAAAGCTTTTGCACCCGTTTATGCCCTTTATCACAGAAGAGATATGGCAGGCTCTCCCTCACGAGGGTGAGAGTATAATGATTTCTGCCTTCCCCACATATAACGAGGCGTTTAAAAATGAGGTTGCACGCGACGAGATGCAGATGATTATGGAATCTATCAAGGGTATCAGAAACATCCGCAACGAAATGAATGTTCCCCCGTCAAAGAAAGCAAAGCTCTTTATAGTAACAAACACTCCTGAAGTTTTTGAGTCAGGCTCTGTTTTCTATACAAAGCTTGCATCTGCTTCTGAAGTAGTTGTATGCACAGACAAGAATGACATTCCCGAAAATTCAGTTTCGGTTGCTTCTCCAGGCGGTGAGTTCTTCCTCCCCCTTGACGACCTTGTTGACAAGGCAAAGGAAATCGAACGTCTTGAAAAAGAAAAGAAACGTTTAGAGGGCGAAATTGCACGTGTAAACGGCAAGCTTTCAAACAAAGGATTTACCGACAAGGCTCCCGCTTCTGTTGTTGAAGAAGAACGCAAAAAGGGCGAGCAGTATCAGGCTATGCTGACCGCCGTTTTAGAGAGTCTTGAAAAAATGAAATAAAATTTCCATAGGGGCGATTTAAAATCGCCCCTTAACAATTTGGAGGACTGTGATGAATTATACCGAAGCTCTCTCTTACATACATAATACCCCTAAATTTGCCCGAGTGCTTGGGAATGATTTATTGCGCTCACTTTTAGAAAAGCTTGATAGTCCTCACAATAACCTTAAATTTGTTCATATTGCAGGGACCAACGGCAAAGGCTCCTGCGCTATTATGTTATCCGAAATTTTAATGCGTTCAGGCTATCGAACGGGACTTTTTACCTCGCCGTATATTGAGCGTTTTAATGAACGAATAAAAGTTGACGGAGAAATGATAGAAGACGAAATTCTCGCATCAATTACCACTCATATTCGAGATGTAATCGAGAAATATGATACTCCCGTCTCTGAATTTGCGCTTGATACCGCAATCGCGTTTGAATATTTCAAATCAAAAGCCTGCGACGTCGTAATTTTGGAAACGGGTCTCGGCGGAAGACTCGACGCTACAAACGTTATTGATAACTCTCTCGTTTCCGTGATAATGTCAATCGGTCTTGACCATATGCAATATCTGGGCAATTCCTTGACCGAAATCGCAACCGAAAAGTGCGGAATTATTAAAGAAAACGGACACACAGTCGTATATCCTCTGCAAGATGCATCTGTCCTCCATGTAATAGAAAATGTCTGCAAGGAAAAGAGTAACTCTTTAACTTTAGCAAAGTCCCCCGAAATAAAATCGGACAACGACTTTGTGTATGACGGAAAAACGTATTCGCTCGGGCTTTGCGGAGATTTTCAAAAATATAATGCGGCTACTGTGCTTGAAACTGTAAATACTCTTCGAAATCAAGGTTTTTCTCTGCCTGAAATCGCAGTTTATGACGGACTTTCAAATGCCTTTAACCCCGCCCGTCTTGAACGCCTTGAAAATGGGCTATTGCTTGACGGTGCACACAATCTCCCCGCAATAGAGGCACTCTGCAATTATTTAAAGAAAAGCGAAAAGCCCGTCAACCTCTGTGTTGCAATGATGGAAGACAAAGACGTTTCAGGGTGCATCGGCAAGCTCTCGGAGATTGCAGCATCTGTTATCGTAACACAGATTGATATGCCAAGATGTATGAGCGCAGAGCGGCTCTATGAGGAATTTGCAAAGCACGGCAAAAATGCTGTTATAAATGAAAATCCTGTCGATGCGGCAAAGCTTCTGCTTAAAATCACGGACAAGCAAAGCATTGCGTGTGCCTGTGGCTCGCTATACTTTGTGGGCGGGCTTCGAACCGCATTGAGAGGTGTATGATATGTACTATATTTATATGTTAAGATGCAGTGACAACTCTCTCTATACGGGGATTACAACTGATGTTGAGCGGAGATTTGAAGAGCATAAAAGCAAAACAGTCAAAGGCGCAAAATATACCCGCGCAAAGTCAGTGGTTTCAATAGCTGCCGTATGGGAGAGGGAAACCCGCTCCGACGCTTTAAGGCTTGAGGCCTTTATCAAAAAACAACGCAAAGAAAAGAAAGAAGCTTTTATCGAAAACCCATCTCTTTTATCAAATCTCTGTACCTCAGAAGAAGAGAGTCCGCAACCAGAAATTACTTGATTTTATGCTAAATGTATGCTAAAATTACCATAACAATTCATAAGAGAAAGGAAGTCCATTATGTATTTAATTCCCCAAAGACAAGTCCATCTTGATTTTCATACATCAGGATGCATAGACGGCATCGGCTCTATGTTTGATGCGGAGCAGTTTAAAAGCTGTCTTAAAAAAGGACATATAAATTCTATAACAATTTTTGCAAAGTGCCATCACGGTTGGGCTTACTTCCCGTCGGAGACAAACACTATGCACCCGGGACTTAAATTTGACCTTTTATCCTCTATGCTCAAAGCGTGCAAAGAGATTGGCGTAGAATCCCCGATATATATTTCCGCAGGACTTGATGAAAATTATTTTGTCAAGCACCCCGAATATCAGGTTTTATACGAAAAAGATAAGCCCCTCTGCAATGTAATTGAGGAAAACGGCAGAAAGTATATAGAAAATGAGGGTTGGTTCCACGAAATTTGTATGAACACACCTTACCTTGATGTTCTTGCAGAGCAGGTTAAAGAGGTTGTAGAAAAATTCGATCCTATCGGTATCTTCCTTGATATCGTTGGTGAGCGTTTGTGCTTCTGCGAGCATTGTAAGGCAACCGCAAAAGAGCTTGGTCTTGATATAGATAATCCTGACGACCACAAAAAGCTTGCACAAATTACATATAAAAAGTATTATGAAACCATAAATAATGCTGCAAGGTCCGTAAAGCCTGATGTTCGTATCTTCCACAACAGCGGT
This sequence comes from uncultured Clostridia bacterium, assembly GCA_937911665.1. GTDB lineage: Bacteria > Bacillota > Clostridia > Monoglobales > Monoglobaceae > UMGS1820. The sequence continues at coordinate 19,655 of CALDQB010000042.1, forward strand.
CATATTTCATACGGAAGACGTGATTTGGCACACGTCAACACCCATTTAGAGCTGGAGAGTCTGCCCACAGGCGGTTGGGGTTATGACCACTTTCCTATGTCTGCAAAGTATGCTTCCTCTCTTAATATGGAATACCTCGGAATGACAGGCAAATTCCATCTCTCATGGGGCGAGTTTGGTGGCTTTAAACATCCTAACGCCTTGCGATACGAGGTTGCGCTCAGCCTTGCAAATGGAGCTAAATGTTCAATCGGCGACCAGATGCATCCATATGGTTTTCTCGACGATGCAACATACGAGCTTATCGGCACAGCATATAAAGAGGCTGAAAAAGTGGAAGAATATTGCTATGATGTTACATCCGTGGCAGATATCGCTCTTCTTTCCATAGAGTCTGTTTTGCGTGGCACTGCTCAGGGTGAGAACAGCAGAAACTTTGCCGCAGATACAGGTGCAGGCCGTATGCTGCTTGAGGGCAAATACCTCTATGATGTTATTGACCCTGAATGTGATTTTTCAAAATACAAGCTTATAATTCTTCCCGATGCTATTGTTGCATATGCCGAGCTTGCGGATAAGCTCAAGGCTTATGCAGCAAACGGCGGCAAGGTTCTTTGCACGGGAATTTCAGGTACAGACACAAACGGGGATATGATATTTGACCTTGGCGTAAAGGTAATGGGCAAGAGCAAATTTAACCCCTCTTACTATCATCCTACATACAACGCCATCGGTCTTTCACCTTCTAATTACATAATGTATAGCACTATGTATGACACAGAGCTTACCGATGAAAATGCAGAAGTTCTGGGCTATAGCAGAAACAGCTTCTTCAACCGCGCACCTGAACATTTCTGTTCCCATTTCCATACTCCCTTTGTTATGGAGGACAACTCCCCCGCACTTGTTATAGGCAAAGACGGCGGATATATTTCATATGAGATTTTCTCTGAATACGAAGACAAGGGCAGTATAATTTTAAAAGATACTGTTATGCGTGCAATCGATAAAATTCTCGGCGAGAATAAGACCCTTTCAACAAATCTTGCATCGGGCGGTACTGTTACTCTTAATACTCAGGCAGGCAAAAACCGCGACATTCTTCATATGTTATACGCTCTCCCCACAAAGAGAGGTAAGAATGTAGAAATAATTGAAGATTTACCCGCTGTATACGACACAACATTTGAGATTAAGACAGATGCAGTTAAGTCGGTAACCCTCGTTCCGCAGAACAAGGAAATTCCGTTCGAATACAAAGACGGCGTTTTAAGTTTTACAGTCGACAAGTTTGAATGCAGTCAGATTGCAGTAATTGAACATTAAGATATAAAATATGGTTGAGCAGTGCTCAACCATATTTTATTTTGTACGGGTTGCCTGCAACGCCTGTGCAGCACTTCTCTGATGCTGTACCATTTTATTTAACACAGTCATTGCCGTTTTTATATCACCGCTGTTTGCTGCATTGTTATATAGAGCCCAGCCTAACGCCGTGCTTTCTTTAGAAATCTTGCCCTTTTCAGCATCTGAAACCCAGTCGGCAAGCGCCGTTGCAAATCCTTTTTTCTCAATCGTTGCATTTGCATCAGAGATTGCTTTCTTGTCGGTATAAGTATCATAGGAAAAGTCGCCGTCTGTAACCATCTTCTCAATGCTGGGAATAGCCTCATCAGGAGTAACCTTTGCTTCAAGAATAGTGCGGACTGTCTGCGATACCTTTCTACCGTCTGCAGTCTTTTTCGGTACATCTACATCCCTTGCAGGCTTTTCACCCTCTGGGATTGCGCCGTAAGTTTCAAGCAGCTGCTCATATTCCTCACTGCTAATCTTCCCGCTCTTTAGCTTCTCGTAATCCTTAACCAAGTTGTCCTCTCCCTTGAGGGAATGCTTGGCATCATCAATCCTAACAATTTGACTGTCATCAAAGACAATATATGATCTACCCGCACCTGCCTCATATGCATTTGTATAGACAATTCCATCATATCCCATATCTTGTATCATATCAGAGATCTCTTGATTCGTTTCGGCAGAAACACCTCTTTCAACGAATCCTCGCGCTTGTTCCAATGTGATTAGACCGGCGTCCGCAAGATACATAGCCACCTGTGGCGCATTCCAATTATACCCATCCCTATTAATGATAAGTGGATTGGTAATATTTAAGTACGCCTTTATATAGACAGGGTTGGTTATTTCCTTATCTGTCGCTCTCTGCGTTGCCTGATTGCGGCTCCCAAAATGAATTCCTATATCTCCTGCTTTTAGCGTGCTGTGCACCTTATCGGTCCCGTGATATACCGGAATAAGCTGACCTTTTTGATTTCTAACAACACTTTTAGAAAGCTTGTCTATAATACCCTTATCAATAGTCCTTCCTGTTGCATCCACATCAGCAGAGGTATCATCATTGAAATATTCATCTATGCTATCCGCAAACAAAGCTCTTAACTCGTTACCCGCATTAGATAGCATATCATACGCAACAACCTCCGAAAAATCGTATTCATCTGTCATTTCGTTATCGGAATATTTTTCTAACAACTCATCCAAGATCGTTGGCGATAATTCATTCCCAACAAAACGAGCTAACTGCTGGAAATCATCAGTATCTACGACATTTTCAATAGTTCTTGTTTCAATTCTTCCACTATTTTTTTGTCGTGTCTGCCTGAATTGATGCAAGCCTTTAGTGTCTCTTTTTTGAAAGTTTCCTGTTGACTCTTGGGCTTGCACCTTGTTATGTCGTCTATCATTTTCAAAACTCTCTCCGTTTTGCTTAAAGCCATTTCTATCTACCTCCGCAACTTTGTTTTCCTTCAGCGAATGCCTTTTGCCCTCGTTTAATTCTCCGGCTCGCTCTTGTATCTCGAAGAGATTTCTGATGACATTTCTAAAAGCTTTGCTTCCGATAAATTGGGATGATTTTCCTTGCAGAGCTGAAGCATATCCAGTATCGCTTCCTCTGCTTCGAGGTCTATCATTGTTATTTGCCAGATCGTGCTTTTCTTGCAGCCAATCGTTCTCAAGTATCGCATCAATAGTCTTCGATTCTTCGACAATACTTTCTCCATATTCCATTTCCTCCAGATAATTTAATAAAGCGCTTAACTCCGCTTTTCCTTGCTCGCCCTTTCTTTCATACAAAATAGTAGGGTCAGATATATCTTGCGTGCTGTATATAGCAAACACCTCGACACCCTCAATGTTGCCGCTATACCAATTCGCCGTATCTGTAATACTATTCTCACTTGTCTGCGCATCATGTTTAATCTTGCGCTTTAATACTTCATATTGACTTTTGTTTAAATCGGTACGCCAATTTTTCAATGCATGCTTTATATCCCCATTATATCCTTCTTTTGAATTATTTTCAAGAGTATTTTGAGCGGCTCCACTCTTCTGTACTCTCTTCGCAGCCGCCACATATGCATTTTTCCAAAGCCGTTCCGCCTTTTCGAGCTGTGAAATAGTTGCACCAAATTCCTTTTGAGCCGCCGCATCCATCTTACTGCGGTCACCATTAAATACCGACTTAACCTTGTCGATAAACTCGCGAACTACCTTGAAAAATTTCTGCCCCATCGTCATATTTTCTGCTGACGAAGTAATGTGATTTACAAAATCATTGAGAGCCTTTTCGTCGGTCAAGATTTTTTCTGTAAAGTTTGAAGCAATCTCATCCATTGCCTCTTCGGTATTAAGATTAATTTCCCCGTCACTTTTTGCTAAATAGTCAAGGCGTTGAGCTTCTGTCGCAGTGTACCCGTACGGACTGCTGCCGTTCATAACAGACACTGCATAATTACGAAAGGCGCGATATTCCCTCGGTGCCAAGGTTTGCAGCCTATGAGTAAGCTCATGCTTTACAACAGTCATAATTGGCTTATCCGTATTTATATCAATATGGATTGTGCCATCAGAATCCCTGTAATATCCGTTTGAATTTTCTTCTACGGGAATGTTCTCAAAAATTATTTTAGACCCTGTTGCCCTGCCGATTTTATTTAATGTATCAGAGGTTCGATTATCCAAGCTTTTTGTATAATCGTTCTCAACCAAACCACCATTCTTGCTCCAAATTGCAGTACCCTTTCTGCTCTCTTTTTTCATGCTCAATATGGCATCTTGTCTGCCCGCATTATATGCGGTTTCCTGAACCACATCCAAAAGTGTAATTTTACTTCGTGGCTCTTCTGTGAGCCCAAGTTCATAAGCACTTTGAAAACTTCGTCTCGTCTGCTCAGGCGTCCAATTGTTTTCTGCCATTATCTCCTCAAACGCCGCTTTTCCGCGCACACCATAGCTTGACGCAATATCAGTGCCACTTTGCATTTCGCCCCATTGGCTCTGTGACGTCACATTTCTACGTGCGTTTGTTGGAGTTTTTTGCGTACCCATCTCTTGAGTGGACATATTGCCACTTGTTCCCTCTCTATTGGAAATCTCGGCTACAAGCTTCGAGCCTTCTTCACCAAACCCCGTAGCTTTTTTTACGTCTTCTGCTGAGATTGGTTCGTTGTTCAAAGATTGAGTTTCTAACGTTTCTGCTAAAGCTGCGCCGGTTTTCTTGACAACACTACCACTTTGTGATATATTATCGTTGAAAGAAGATTTAGTGGACGGGACGTTTTCGGACGTAGTTGGCATGGCATTAATGTTTGATGCAGTTGCTTCTCGATGACTAACATCTTCTTTTTTTGTTCCAAACAATGCATCGTCATAATTTTTTATAATATTCGGTATTTGCTTTAAATCATCTATAGTAACCGGATATTTCTCATTACTCCCTTCCCCGTGAGAATTCTTTATGTGTCGTATATCATTGTCGTTCAGTTCATGATAAGCATTTGACAAATCAATTCCATAGGTCTCCTTCACATCATCGACCAATCTTTTATCTGCTCCGTCGCTACAATAAAAAAACCTTGCGGTTTTTCTACTTATATGCTATAACAACCCCTCGGTGTTGCCAAAATCGTAGATTTTGACACCTGAAGGAACGTTTTAGCACTTCACTTCGCAACATCCTTGATGTGCTCCGTTTCTGTTGTAAAAAAACTTGCAGTTTTTTCTTTTATGTGCTATAACAACCCCTCAAATCAATACGAAATCATAGATTTCTGTGTTTTGGGGAACGTTTTAGCATACGCTTTCGCTTCTTATGTAAGAAAAACCTTGCGGTTTTTCTACTTATGTGCTATAACAACATCACAAAACAAGACGAAATCAAAGATTTCTGTGTTTTGGATAACGTTTTAGCACACCACTTCGCAATATCTTCGATATGCTCCGTTTCTGTTGTAAAAAAACTTGCAGTTTTTTCTTTTATGTGCTATAATAATTTATTAATGAAATTTGGAAGAAGGATAGCTATGACACTTGATGAAATTAAATCACTTGACTCTACTTACTATATGAATACTTTTGGAGAAAGAACTCCCCTCTGCTTTACCGAAGGTCGCGGGATTGAGCTTATCTCCACAGAGGGCAAAGCTTATAAGGATTTCTTTGCGGGAATTGCCGTAAGCTGCCTTGGCTACGGACACGAAAGGCTTACACGTGAGCTTTGCGACCAGATAACAAAGCTTATTCACACATCAAATGTTTATTACATAGAGCCGCAAGCAAAGCTTGCCAAGATGCTTGTTGAAAACTCCTGTGCTGACAGAGTTTTCTTCTGCAACAGCGGAGCGGAAGCAAACGAGGGAGCCATTAAGCTTGCTAAAAAGTATTTTACTATGCGCGGAGAAAATGACAGATATGAATTTATTACTCTTCGCAACTCATTCCACGGAAGAACCCTTGCAACAGTTGCGGCAACAGGTCAGGAAAAATATCAAAAGCCTTACAAGCCTTTGCTTGAAAAATTCATTCATGTTGATATAAATGATACAGACGCGTTAAAGCAGGCTATAAATAAGAATACTGCCGCTGTTATGCTTGAACTCATTCAGGGAGAGAGCGGGGTTCATCCTATATCAAAAGATTATTTAGATGAAGTTGTTAAAATCTGCAAGGAAAACGGCATAATACTTATAGTAGACGAAATACAAACGGGCATCGGACGTACCGGCAAGCTTTTCGCACATCAGTATTACGGCATAGAGCCTGACATCTTCACTATGGCAAAGGGTCTCGGTGGGGGAGTTCCTGTCGGCGCGTTTGCCGCAAAGCAGGAAATCGCAGACGCCTTTGTTCCCGGTGACCACGGAACAACCTTTGGAGGCAATCACCTCGCTACAAGGGCGGGCTGTGTAGTAATTGATGAGCTTTTAAACGGCGGTGTTTTGGATAATGCCCGCGAGGTTGGTAAATACTTTTTCAAAAAGCTTGATAAGTTAGCCGGCGAAACTGACAAAATTGCCGAGGTTCGAGGCGCAGGCCTTATGATTGGTATTGAGTTTAAATCCGAAATCGCAAAAGCAATCGGCGCTGCTATGAGGGATGCAGGATATATTGTAGGTACAATTGGTGAGAAAACCTTGAGAATTGTACCGCCCCTCATTCTTACAAAATGCGATGTTGACGATTTTGTTGCGGCACTTGTAAGAGTCCTTGCCTCAATGCAGATATAATTATCAGGAGGAAGTTTATTATGAGTCTTAATCATTTTATAAGCATACACGATATTACTGTTGATGAATTCAATCATCTTATGGATTTGGGTCTTCGTCTTAAGGCGGAAACAAAGCAGGGCATACGCCATAACATTCTTGGCGGAAAGGTTCTCGGTATGATTTTTACAAAATCCTCTACAAGAACCCGTGTTTCATTCGAAACTGGAATGTATCAACTCGGCGGATACCCCATATTCTTAAGTTCTAACGATATTCAGCTTGGCAGAGGCGAGAGTATTTATGACACCGCAAATGTAATGAGCCGTTTCGTAGATGGCATAATGATAAGAACATTTGCACATCAGGATGTCCTTGACCTTGCAAAATATGGTCAGGTTCCTGTTATAAATGGTCTTACCGACCTTCTCCATCCTTGTCAGGTAATGGCAGACCTTATGACAATCTATGAACATAAGGGCAAGCTTGAGGGGCTTAAGATGGCATACATCGGTGACGGAAACAATATGGCAAACTCCCTCCTCTACGGTTGTGCAAAAGCGGGCATGGATATTTCTGTTGCTACCCCCGAGGGTTACGAGCCTGACGCCGAGGTTGTTGCAAACGCAAAAGAGGATGCAAAAATGACAGGCAGTAACGTTCTTGTAACTCACGACCCCGTTGAAGCAATGGCAAACGCCGATGTTGTTTGCACTGACACATGGGTAAGTATGGGTCAGGAAGCCGAAAAAGCCGAGAGAATAAAAATATTTAAAGATTATCAGGTTAATTCAGAGCTTTTCTCCCACTCAAATGATGACAGCATCTTTATCCACTGCTTGCCTGCATACAGAGGCTACGAGGTGACAGAGGATATTATAGACGGTCCGCGTTCGGTTATCTTTGACGAGGCAGAAAACCGTCTGCACGCACAAAAAGCTGTGCTTGCCGCAGTAATGGGCGGTATGTAAAACGCTTTAGGGAGGGATTTTAAGTGAACGATAGTTTTTACGCATTTGAAGTTAAATCTGCCACCGAGGAGGATATCCCCGCAATACACAAAATTACGCACGATGCTTTCCTTAAATATTGTGAAATGGCAGGTCTTGACTATAACATTGAAGCTCTTAACGAAAGTTATGACGACATCTTAAAGGATATACAAACAAAAAACGTTTTTGTGGTAAGAATCGACGACGAACCTGTTGGTGCAGTCAGAATTGAAATTCTGCCAAACAACGAGGCGTATCTTAGCAGATTTGCCGTTGCCAGCACCAACCGCAACAACGGAATAGGTAAAATTCTTATGAAGGTTGTTGACAAGGTAATGATGGAAAACAACATAAAGACTCTTCGTCTGCACACCTGTTCAAAGGTAACTGCTCTTATAAGATTCTATTACGGCAGAGGCTTTTATATATCAAATGTTGAATATAGCCGCGGTTATGCCAGAGCAGAACTTATCAAAGAATACTAATCGAAAGTGAGTAATAATTATGAAAATCAAGGAATTATATACTAAAATGCCGTCAAACGGCGAAAAGGTTGCCGTAAACGGCTGGGCAAGAACTCTTCGTATATCCAAAAATTTTGGTTTTATAGAGCTTAACGACGGTTCATACTTCAAAAATCTTCAGGTTGTTATCGAGGCTGACAGCCTTTCTAACTTTCAGGAGGTTTCAAAGCTCAATGTCGGCTCCGCTCTGCGTGTAGTCGGAACTTTGGTTCATACCCCCGACGCAAAGCAGCCCTTTGAGATAAAGGCAGAGTCTGTTGAGATTGAGGGTACAAGCACCCCTGAATATCCGTTACAGAAAAAGCGTCACACCTTTGAGTATCTGCGTACAATTCCGCATCTTCGTCCCCGCACAAACACCTTTGCCGCAGTATTCCGTGTTCGTTCTCTTACCGCTTATGCTATACACAAGTTCTTTAACGAGAGAGGCTTCGTGTACGTTCACACCCCCCTTATCACAGGAAGTGACTGCGAGGGTGCGGGCGAAATGTTCCGCGTGACCACTCTTGATATGGAGAACCTCCCCAAGACCGATGATAACAAGGTTGATTATACCAAAGACTTCTTCTCACAGGAGAGTGCTCTCACTGTTAGCGGTCAGCTTGAGGGTGAGGATTTCTCTATGGCATTTGGAGATATTTATACCTTTGGTCCTACCTTCCGTGCAGAAAATTCAAACACAACCCGTCATGCAGCGGAATTCTGGATGATAGAGCCTGAAATTGCATTCGCAGACCTCGAAGACGATATGCGTCTTGCCGAGGATATGCTCAAGTTCGTAATAAATTACGTTTTAGAAAACGCCCCTGAAGAGATGAACTTCTTTAATAACTTTGTTGACAAGGGTCTTTTGGAACGTCTTAACAATGTTGTATCAAACGACTTTGGCAGAGTTACCTACACAGAAGCTATTGAGCTTCTCAAAAACAGCGGCAAGGAGTTTGAATATCCTGTCGAGTGGGGTTGCGATTTGCAGACCGAGCACGAGAGATATCTTACCGAAGAGGTTTTCAAAAAGCCTATCTTCGTTACCGACTATCCAAAAGAAATCAAAGCCTTCTATATGCGTCTTAACAATGACGGCAAAACAGTTGCGGCTATGGACTGTCTTGTTCCCGGCATCGGCGAAATCATCGGCGGAAGCCAGAGAGAAGAGCGCATAGACGTTCTTAAAGAGAGAATGGCAGAAATGGGTCTTAAGGAAGAGGATTACGAGCATTATCTCGACCTTCGCCGTTTTGGCGGAACCCGTCACGCAGGCTATGGTCTTGGCTTTGAACGCGCGATTATGTACCTGACTGGTATGGGTAATATCCGCGACGTGCTTCCCTACCCGAGAACAGTTAACAACCTCTACTAATTCGAAAGGTGAAGAAATATGCAAATATTCGGAATTGATTTGTGGAGAATTATCCTCTGCATTGTGCTTATATTTTTGGTTGTAATGCGTGCTAATCTTGTAGCTCTGTTTGCAATACGCAGCTATGGAAAGGGCGATACAGAAAAGGCACTTAAGATATTTTCTGTTGCCTCCAAGGTGGGAAACCTGAACGTTTCAAACCGCCTGACATATGCATATTTGCTTCTGCGCAGCGGCTATCCCGACAAGGCACAAAGAGAGCTTCGGCTTCTTCTTCCTTACACAAAGGTTAAAAGTGCCGAGCGCTATCGCCTTAAAAACCTTATGGCTCTCTCGCATTGGAAGCTTAATAATCTTTCCGAGGCAATCGAGGAGATGGAGGAAATCATCCAAGACGGCTACAAAAACACCTTGATTTACCAAAATCTCGGTCTTTTGTATAACCTTGGTGATAATCCCGAAAAGGCAATCCGCTTTAATGAGGAAGCCTACGAATATAATTCCGACGACAACGTAATTGCGGATAACCTTGCAGACGCCTATCATTTAGGCGGTGAAACGGAAAAGGCTTTGAAAATCTACGAGGAGCTTTTTGCCCGCAAGAATGAACCAAACTTTCCCGAGGCTTATTACGGCTACGGACGGCTTCTGATTGAAGTCGGCGACAGGGATAAGGGAATGGAATTTCTTGAAAAGGCTCTTTCAAAACCCTTTTCCTATCTCAGCGTGATATCAAAGTCAGATGTAGAGGACTTACTCGGCAGTATTAAGGAGATTTAAAATGACGATAACTTATGAACTTGGAAATTCTCTATACGTAAATCTTACAAATCGTTGCTCTAACGCGTGCACATTTTGTGTAAGAGAAAAGCACGACAATGTAAACGGAAAAGATGACCTCTGGCTCGACAGAGAACCTGAAATTGACGAGATTAAGGCAGACTTTAAGACCCGTGATCTTTCAAAATATGACGCGGTTGTTTTCTGCGGATATGGCGAGCCTATGATGAGAGCAGAGGTCGTTCTTGAAATTGCAAAATGGATTAAGGAAATTTCCCCCGAAACAAAAATAAGAATAAATACAAACGGCCAGGCAAATCTTATATATAAAAAAGATATTACTCCCTCTTTAGAGGGTTTGATTGACACCGTTTCGATAAGCTTAAATGCCGAAAATGCAGAGAAATACCAAAAGCTCTGCCAGAGTGTATTCGGCGAGGCGGCTTATGACGGCCTTTTAGACTTTGCACGTCTTGCAAAAAAATATGTGCCCGAGGTTGTTCTCTCGGTTGTTGATATTATGTCACCTGACGAGATAGAGGCATGCCGCAAAATTGCAGAGGACTGCGGTGTATCATTCCGCGTAAGAGCTTTTATAAAATAGTTACGAGGTAATTTATGTTAGAGCTTAAAAATATTACGATAGACAAAAAAGATTTTCTGGAAAAGTACCTTTTTAGAAGATGCAGTAATAATTCGGAATTTTCTTTTACAAATCTTTTTATGTGGCGCAAGAGCTACGATATGAAGTATGTCATTATTGATGATATGCTCTGCATTATGCCAAAGCACGCAGACGGTCCAAGAAGCGCCACCTTTCCTATCGGCTTTATTGATAAAAGCGGCTCAGAGCGGGATATTACCAATGTAATAAATACTCTCATTGGCTATTTTGATGCAAATGGTGAGCTACCCCTCATTCGCTTGTATGATGAACGTGCGGTCAGAAAGCTCACCCAGACCTTTCCCGATAAGTTTTTAATTACAGAGGACAGAAACAGTTTTGACTATGTTTATAGCATAGAAGAACTTACAAACCTTTCAGGAAAACGCTTTCACGCAAAGAAAAATCATATAAATAAATTCAAAAAGAATTACCCGAATTTCACTTACGAAAAAATGTCCTCCGACTACGCAGACGAATGTCTCTCCCTCTTTGACAGCTGGCGCAGTAATAAAGATTTTGACATTGACGGCTACGACGAAGAGCGCGAAGCGGTTGTTGAGCTTTTGAATAATTGGGCATCTTTGGATATTGTCGGCGGATGCCTCAAAGTAGACGGGAAAATGGTTGCGTTCTCACTCGGCGAGCCTCTTAAAAATGATACTGTTGTTATTCATTTAGAGCATGCCGACACAAACTTTGACGGCGCATTTGCTATGATGAACCGCGAATTCCTCGCTCACGAATGGCAAGCATATAAGTATGTAAACCGCGAGGAAGATATGGGTCTTCCCGGACTTCGCAGGGCAAAAGAATCCTACAGACCTGTTTTTATGATCAAAAAATATGTAGCTACACTTATATAGAAGGACTTCCTGTTTGGAAGTCCTTTTAACATTTTCTTAACACAAAAATCATTGACATAGTAAAAGCATTGTGATAAAATAGTATTAAATACGAGATTAAATGATATTAAAAATCAGAGGTTTGAAAAATGGCTAAAAAGTTTGATAATATAAGGGAGATAATCGAATATTCTTCGGTTAAGTTTAAAGACAGGGTTGCCTTTAAAATAAAGAAAAAAAGTGGCAAGCAGGTCTCCTACACCGACATTACATACGAAAGATTAAGAAGTGATATTGAGTCACTTTCAAAATATTTTATTGCACACAATCTCTGCGGGAAGCGTATAGCGGTAATCGGTAAAAACAGCTACGAATGGATGCTTGTTTTCCTTTCCGCTCTCTGCTCGGGCAGTACAATAGTACCTCTTGACAAAGGGCTTTTCGAATGTGAGCTTAATAATCAATTGGACCGCGCAGAAGCAGATGCGATATTCTACCCCACTGTTTTTGAGGGATTTTTGCAATCCCGCGACAACCTTGTAAAAATCTGCACCGATAACGATGAACTATACAACGCGGTAAACGAGGGACGTACTCTCCCTCTTGATAAGGAATACAAAAAGATTAAAATAGATTCCAAAAAAATGAGCATCCTTGTTTTTACATCTGGGACAACATCTGAATCAAAGGCGGTAATGCTCTCTCAAAAGAATATTGCCGCAAACGTATATGGTATGAATGTATGGGAAAAGTTCTACCCCGACGATGTTAATATGGCAATCCTGCCGTTCCATCACACCTTTGGTATGACGCAGATTGTCCTATTCCTCTCCTGCGGAATGTGCAACGTCTTTTGCGAGGGACTTAAAATCGCAAAGTGCCTTTCTGAATACAAGGTAACCGTTCTTGTTGCGGTGCCGAGAATAGTTGACGAAATATATGCAAGTATAGTAAAAAAACTGACTGCACTTAAAAAACTCAAAACTGTTAATCGGGTAATGGGAATCACTTCATCTCTCAGCAAGGTTAATATAGATATAAGACGCAAGGCATTCAAGGATATCATTGACGCTCTCGGCGGAGGTCTGCGTTGTATAGTTGTAGGTGCTGCCCCCGCAAACCCCGACGTTCTTAAATGGTTCAATGATTTAGGAATACTCACAGTTCAAGGTTACGGACTTACCGAAACCGCGCCCGTTGTTGCAGCAGAGAATGAAGCGCATATGCGCACCGCGTCTGTGGGAAAGCCGCTGCCAAACGTCAAGGTTAAGATTAAAAATCCCGACGAGAACGGAATTGGCGAAATTATAGTCAGCGGCGACAATGTTATGCTTGGCTATTACAAAGACGAGGATGCAACAAGCAAGGTTATGCGTGACGGATATTTTTACACGGGGGATATGGGATATATAGACAAAAACGGATACCTCTATATAACAGGCAGACAGAAAAACGTAATTGTCTTAAACAACGGCAAAAACGTCTTTCCCGAGGAGCTTGAGCAGCTTGTCGGCGACAGTCCCGCCGTTAAGGAATGTATCGTCTTTAATAAAGATGACAGCGGCAGGGATTGCATATACGCAAAAATTGTTTATAACACAGAATTTAATCTTGAAAAAATTCAGGAACTTGTGGGTGAGCATATAAAAAAGATAAACAAACGCCTTGTTTCATATAAGCAGATAAGAGGCTACGACCTTACTGATGAAGAGATGGAAAAGACCACAACTCTTAAAATTAAAAGAAGATAAAAATATCGGGGTGCCAAGGACACCCCGATATTTTATTTAAAAGTTATAAATCCGTAGCTTTCCAATATCTGAATATATTTTGCAAGCCTTTCGTAAAGAGGCTGTGCCTCCTCGCCAAACTTTTCTTCCACCTTGGCACCAAGCTCAAAAATCGTCTTTTCGCCGTCAAGCACAGGCCATATAAAGCTACCCATCTCATCTAAATGAACATAGCTTGTTTTTGGCTTTTTGAAAAGCTTTTGCGCAATTTTGTTCGCTATACCCTTGTTCTCAATTTCGAGAGTAACTATACCGCCCTCGTCTGTTGTCCATGCAAGTCCGTCTCTTCTCGCGGGGATTCGGTCAAGGTAATTTTCGGATAACTTATTTTTCTTTTTCATAACTTATTTACGCTTTCTGAATAATGAGAATTTGAGCAATGTCATAATAATTATTCCAAAGAGTACAAGTCCGCCTATGTTTGAAACATATGTGGGTATTGAGAGTCTTGCAGAAAGGTTAAGAACTGAGTCAATTCCGAACACTGCGAGGAGAGCCAACACTATACCAACAAGGCCTTCGCCTGCAATCATACCCGAGCAGAAGAGAATTCCGTCGCTTGTGATTGTCTTCTTCTCGTCTTCGCTGCGCTTAATCTTATCCATTACCAAACGCACAAGTCCGCCCACCATAATACAAGCAGTAAGCTGAATCGGGAGATAAACACCGATTGCAAACGGAAGCACGGGGATTCCTATAATCTCTACTGCTATTGCAATAAACACACCAATGAAAACCAAAGTCCAGGGCAGATTTCCGTCCATAACACCCTCGATAATAAGCTTCATAAGTGTAGCCTGCGGAGCGCCGAGTTCCTGTGAACCAAATCCCCACGCACTATCGAGGAGATAGAGTGTTCCGCCTATGGCAAGAGCCGCAACAACTACACCCAAAATTTCGCCAATCTGCTGTTTTTTAGGTGTTGCACCAAGGAAAAATCCTGTCTTCAAATCCTGTGATGTATCTCCTGCAATCGCAGAAACTATACAAATTATTGAACCTATTGCAATCGCACTGCACATTCCTGCTATTCCGTCAACACCTGTAAGCTTGAGGATAAGTGTAGTTACAAGCAGAGTTGCAATCGCCATTCCTGAAACGGGGTTGTTACTGCTTCCTACAAGTCCAACCATACGTGAGGAAACTGCTGCGAAGAAAAATCCGAACACTACTACGATTACTGCACCGAGGAGTGACACGGGGATAGCAGGCACAATCCATACAAGGAGTGTAAGTACTGCAATAGCTATAATAACAACCTTTAAGTTAATGTCATGCTCGGTACGTTTTCCTTCTGCACCCTTTGCTCCTGTCATACTCTTCATAGCGCCGCTAAATGTTGTAACAATAAGGGGCAAGGACTTAATAAGACTTATAATTCCGCCCGCCGCAAGAGCGCCTGCTCCTATATATCTTATATAAGAGCTCCATATTGCACTTGCTCCGCCTGCGGCATATAACTCGCCTATCGGAGCTGTGCCAGGATAAAGAACAATATTTTCACCAAACAATACAATTACGGGAATAATAACGAGCCAGCTCAATACTCCGCCCGAGAAGAGATACGATGATACTCTTGCACCGCAGATATAACCTACACTCATTACGGCAGGATAAATCTGTGTTCCTATCTCGCCCGCAAAACCCTTTACACGAAGTGAAACTTCGCCCGAAACGAGTTTAAGTCCGTCGATTATAAACTTAAACAATGCGGCAAAACCCATTCCCGCAAATACAGTTGATGCTCTCGCTCCGCCATCTTCACCGGCTAAAAGAACTTCTGCACAAGCTGTACCCTCGGGATAAGGAAGCACGCCATGCTCTTTTACAATCAATGCATTTCGAAGCGGTATCATAAAGAATACCCCCAAAAGACCGCCAAGGAGCGCAATAAGTGTGATTTCCAATATTCCCGGCTTGTCCATTTTACCTTCAGCTGCCCAAAGGAAAAGTGCCGGAAGTGTAAATATCGCACCTGCGGCAAGGGATTCACCCGCAGAGCCTATCGTCTGCACGATATTACTCTCTAAAATTGAGTTCTTGCGCATTATCACGCGGATAACACCCATAGCAATAACTGCCGCCGGAATTGATGCAGATACCGTCATACCTACTCTAAGTCCGAGATACGCATTCGCCGCACCGAATACCACGGCAAGCAGCATACCCATGATTATCGAGGTAACCGTTATCTCCGGGGTAACTTTTTCTGCCGGAATGTACGGCTTAAATTCATTTTGATTATTCATTTCTTTCCTCCCCCGCTCTTTCGCGGATTTAATTTTATCTTTTTAAGTATATCACATTACATCTTAAAATGCAATATTAACTCAAATTCTTTAAAAGTTCTAAAATTACTTCATATATTTTTTCTGTAGAAGAAATACTGAGTCTCTCCCTTGCAGTGTGGACATCAAACATATCCGGGCCTATCGCTATACAATCGAGTCCCTCAATTTTCTGTGAGAAAAGTCCGCACTCAAGCCCTGCGTGTATCGCAGCAACAATCGGCTCTGTGCCGAGTTTGTGAGCAAATATCTCTTTGTACTTTTCTCTCAAATACGAATTTTCTTTAAATTCCCACGGCGGATAATGTCCGAACGCCTCCCACTCACAGTCCATATATCCCGCAAGTGCCTTAAGGCGTGCTTCCAAAAATTCGAGCGCAGAATTTTTGTTGCTTCTTAAGGTAAAGTGAGCAATGATTTTCTCATCCTCCGTCTTCAAAACTCCAAGGTTTTGTGAGGATTCAACAAGGTTTTCAATCTCCGCGCTCATATCTATAACGCCGCTTCTTACAGATACAAGCATGAAAATAAGCTTGTCGCGGGCAATTCTGTCCATAACCTGAACATCTTCTGTCTCGCCCGCATTTATTGAATATTCAAAGCCTTTTTCCCGCTCCGAAATCTCCTTTTTAATCTTTTCAAGATATGGGACAATTCCCTCTGTCAGAGCCTTTTCATCGCCTGTTATAATGTCTATCTCCGCACTTCTCGGTATTGCGTTTCCTTTGTCACCGCCGTTTACAGATATTATATCAAAATCAGCAATGCCTTTTATAAAATTGAGAACTCTGCCCGCCAGCATATCTGCGTTTACAAGTCCCTTGTGTATCTCAACGCCCGAGTGTCCGCCCTGAAGTCCTTTAAGCGAAATTTTGACTCTCTTGCCGCTCTTTTTCTCGCGCAAAATCGGGACTGTTATTTTAAAATCGCTTCCGCCTGCGCAGGAAACAGTAATAACATTCTGCTCTTCAGAATCAAGGTTGATAAGACGTTTGCCTTTAAGCTCTCTGGCAGAGAGAGCCATTGCACCTATCATACCGATTTCTTCATCGGTTGTAAAAACCGCTTCAATAGGCGGATGCGGAATATCTTGGCTGTCGAGTATCGCCAAAATCATAGCAACCGCTATTCCGTTATCTGCCCCGAGGGTTGTCCCCTGTGCCTTTACAAAGTCGCCGTCGATATACAAATTAAGACCGTCTTTTTCAAAATCAAATTCGGTTTCTTCTGTCTTCTGGCAAACCATATCAAGATGTCCCTGCAAAATTATCGGCTCTGCCATCTCGCCCCCTGCGTTTCCTTCTTTAAAGATAACGACATTGTTTGCCTCATCACGCAAAAATTTGAGTCCTCTCTCGCTTGCGAAATTCACGCAGTATTCGCTTATTTTTTCCATATTGGTAGAACCTCTCGGAATTGCGCTAATTTCTTCAAAATATTTAAATACCTTCTCGGGCTTGAGCCCTGCTAACTTTCTCATAAAACCCTCCATATTTGCCTGTATTTATGCCGATGCAGCCTCTGCAAGCTATCGTGCGCGGAGTATAATCAACCGAAATCGGCGTTTAATAAATAAATTATCCATTTCGACCTGTATATTATACTATGTTTAACCTTTGAATGTCAATATAAGCTATCTTATCGGGACATAATATGATTTGCTTTCAGATTAGGTTTGTATTGAATTTATTTTTAAAATGAGGTATAATGAGTTTGCAAAGCAAACTCAATGAATTGCCTATCGGCATGAATTGAAATCTGCGATTTCATGAATTGAGCCTTACGGCTCATGAATTGCACTAAAGTGCATTAAAAAGCTTAGCATATAAAATGTTCACTCATTTTATAATGAATTCAATCGTAGGAATCGGTCTCCCGTACGGTCCGCAGAAAATAAACAAACGGACAGTCGAGGACGCCTGTCCCTACAAGAGTAAAACGAAATAATTTAGCCATAATTTTTGTCCAGTCTTGACACGAACTTAAATAAAATCAGGAGGAATGTTTTGTGAGTAATCTTGTTTATTCAACTGACAAAGAATATCACATAAATCTCAAAGCGGGCGATGTGGGAAGATATGTTATTCTCCCCGGCGACCCCGGCAGATGCAAAAAAATCGCCGAGAATCTTGAAAATGCCGAGTTTATTTCGCAAAATCGTGAATACACAACCTACACAGGCTACTTAAACGGTGAGAAGGTAAGTGTTGTTTCTACGGGAGTAGGCGGGCCCTCTGCCGCAATTGCGCTCGAAGAGCTTGTGCATCTTGGGGCGGATACATTTATCAGAGTGGGCACAGCAGGCGGTATGAACGAAAATGTCCTGGGCGGCGACCTTGTTGTTGCCACCGGTGCTGTCCGTCAGGAAGGCACAAGCAAAGAATATGCTCCTATTGAATTTCCTGCCGTTGCTGATTTTCACGTTGCAAATGCCCTGTATTCCGCCGCAAACAATCTCAACTTGCGTGTTCACACAGGGGTTGTTCAAAGTAAGGACTCATTCTATGGCGAGCATAGTCCCGAAACTATGCCTACCAAAGAAAAACTCTTGTACGATTGGAACGCGTGGATAAAATGCGGTGCACTCACAAGCGAGATGGAGGCCGCCGCCCTCTTTACCATAGGCTCGGTAAGACGTGTCAGAGTCGGCGCCGTTTTACTTGTTATGGGCAACCAGACAAGGCGTGCTATGGGTCTTGAGGATAATATATGCCATGATACCTCGGCGGCTATCCGTTGTGCAGTAGAGGCAATGAAAATACTAATTGCTAAAGATAAAATCTAAACGGAGAATTTAAATGAAAACTTTTACTATTGACAAAACAGATGTCGGTCAAAGACTTGATAAATTTATGCAACGTGTTATGACAGAGGCGCCGACAAGCGAGGTTTATAAATCGCTTCGCAAAAAGAAAGTCCGTGTAAACGGCAAGCACAAGGACGGTTCTTACCGTCTCACAGACGGTGATGAAATTTGTATGTATATAAATGATGAATTCTTTGGCTCTGCCGAAAAGTCTTTCCCTTGGCAAAATTCATCTGCCGATATAACGGTTGTGTACGAGGATGATAATATACTGATTGCCGATAAGCCGAGCGGTATGTTCTCGCAGGACGCAGATGACGGCGGCGACTCTCTCGAGAGCCGTATCCGTTCCTACCTCTATAAAAAGGAGGAAATTGATATGAATGCTGTCCCTCTTTTTATTCCGTCGCTATGCCATCGCATTGACAGAAACACCGCGGGACTTGTCATTGCCGCAAAAAACTCTGCCGCACTTCGAATTTTGAATGAGAAAATAAAAAACCGTGAAATCCGCAAGCTTTATCTTTGCGAAACAGAGGGAACCCCTTCCCCCGAAAGCGGTCGCATAAAAGGATATCTTTCCCGTGATAAAAGGAGTCAGAAAATGATCTTTTCTGCTACCCCAACCCCCGAGTCAAAGCCTTGTGAAACCTTGTATCGTACAATAAAGACAGGCAAGTATGCCCTTGTCGAAGCAGAGCTTCTGTCAGGGAAAACCCATCAGATAAGAGCCAGCCTTTCGCATATTGGCTGTCCGATCAGGGGCGACGTAAAATATGGGGCAACTCCCGATAATAAAAAGACTTATCAACATCTTATATCCTATAAAATTATTTTTGATTTCAAAACTGATTCGGGAATTTTAGAATACTTAAACGGCAAAGAAATATGCTTAAAAATCGAGAAGCTGTAAAGTTTCTCGATTTTTTATTGACATAACTAACTATATGTGTTATTATAACTTTGTTTCATTTTTTATATATTTAATAGAACTGAGTTCTACAAGGAGGCGTACGCTATGCAAAAACAGATGTGTATCGCTACAATAAAATCCGAATACAATCGCTTGACTGTTAAAGAAAGGCAGGTTGCCGATTATATACTTGCAAACATAGAAAGCATTGTCACTATGAGCATCGGTGAATTATCACAAAGAGCCGATGTTGTAAAATCGGTTGTTATTAGATTTTGTCAGGCACTTGGGTTTAGCGGATATTCAGAATTTAAGCTTCTTCTGGCAAAGGAGCTTGCGAGAAATGAGCAATTCAACTTCTCACCTTACATAACTTCAAACGATAAAAATTCTGACATTCTGGACAAAATATTTGCCGCAAACATAAAAACTCTGCACGATACCGCAATTGGAATTGACAGAAAAATTCTAAACGATGTAATCTCTCTGCTTGAGAATGCACATTCGATTTACATATATGGAATCGGCACATCTGCGGGCATCGCAACCGACTTTCAGTACAGACTTATGCAACTTGGCTACACCGCATTCTGCTTTACAGACACGTCGAACATGAAGGTATCTACCTTAAATATCAGACCTGATGATGTAGTAATCGGAATATCTAACAGCGGAAGGACTATTGCTACCGTAGATACACTTCATCTTGCAAGAGAAAAGGGCGCAAGAACTGTATGTCTTACAAGCTATCCAAACAGTGAAATCGTCAAGCAGAGCGACTATCCCATTGTAATCAAAACGGATGAAATCCAGTATCCCATAGAGGCGATTTCTGCAAGAATTGCCCACATCAGCGTGCTTGACACCATTGCAATTTCCTTGTCAGCAAAGGATTATGATACGGCGGTAATGCGCTCCGCACAGACTTTGGATTTAATTAACACGGTAAGATATTGAGGAGAAGTATAATGAAAAGGAACTATGAAAAAATTATATTTGCAGTTGTATACCTTGCATACACTTCTATATACATAGCAAGGGTTAACTTATCTATGGCAACCCCGGGGCTTATAGAATTAAACGTACTAAACACGGCACAGATAGGGATTTTAGGCGGTGCCTTTTCTACGGTTTATTCTATTGGTCGTCTGCTAAATGGCAGTCTAAGCGACTCAAAACCTCCCTGGCTTATGATTACAACAGGTCTTGCCATTGCGGGTCTCAGTAATATTGTTGCAGGATTTTTCCCACCCTTTTTAGGATTCTTTCTGTTGTGGAGTGCCAACGCTTACGCACAATCAATGCTTTGGAGCTCGATTTTATGCATAATTTCAGGGATGTATGGAAAGAGTGTCGCAAAGAAAAAAACCTCTGTTATGGTAACCTCTGTGGCTATGGGTAACATTTTGGGTATCGTGATTAACTCGTTTTTAATTTTAACTCTTGGCAATCGCTTCGCTTTCGTTGTTCCCGGCATACTTACAATTGTTCTTGGCATTTTGGTTTTTATTTTTACAAAAAATATAAAAAGCCCTGCAGAGCAAGCTTTTGCCTCCAAAAGTCACGTGTCTTTCTGGTCTCTTCTTAGAAACAAAGAAATTTCCCTGATGAGCATTCCCGCCATGTTCCATGGTGTAATGAAAGAGAATATCACACTTTGGATGGCGGTTTACGTAGCAGACATATACTACGTGGATTTGAGCACGTCATCATACTATATTCTGCTTATTCCCGTTATAGGTTTTATTGGAAGACTTTTATATCCTCTTCTTTATAAAATCTGCAGAAACAGAGAAAATAATGTTGCATTGATTGGTTTTATGATTTGTCTGATTGCAGCACTCGTTCTTTGCTTCAGCAAAATAGGTATTATCGCATCCGTTTTATCGCTCAGTATCATATACGCAGCGGTTTCAGTTATAAACACATCACTTTTATCCATATATCCTCTGCATTACTTAAAGACAGGCAATGTCGCATCTGTCAGCGGTATAATGGATTTTGCCACATATCTTGGCGGCGGAATTGCAAGCGCAATTTACGGTGTAGTAATAAACCATTTCGGATACCTCCCAATGTTTATATCCTGGGCTCTGATATCAGCTATATCCTTAGCTTTAATACTTAAAATAAACAAAGCCAGATTAAAAGAGGTTGCGTAAAGCAACCTCTCTTTTATCTAAACGTTTTTCTGTATGCCATAGGCGGCATCCCGAAATGCTTTTTAAATGCCGAATTAAAATAATATTCGTTATTATACGAAAACTTCTCACTTATTTGCCGCAGAGTCAAATCGGTGTTGATGAGGAGATGACATATTTTCTCCATTTTTCTGTCACTTATGTATTTTGCGG
Source organism: uncultured Clostridia bacterium (assembly GCA_937911665.1). Classification (GTDB taxonomy): domain Bacteria; phylum Bacillota; class Clostridia; order Monoglobales; family Monoglobaceae; genus UMGS1820. The sequence goes on from CALDQB010000042.1 coordinate 41,531, forward strand.
GCGAACTCCCCTCTACATCAAAAAAAATTCTCGTAAGCTGTCTTGTGCTGATATGACAATATGACGCAACATCTGCAACCGACAAATTCTGCTCGATATTATCCAAAATAAACTTTTTCGCCAGATTAAATCTGTCATCTGTTGTTTGCATTTCTGCGCTGTCATTTTTCCCTTTATATCCCAGTATTCTAAACAATAAAACCAGTATTTCGAAAACCCGATTTTCTATAAGCACGTATGCCTCTCTTCTCTTTTGTCTGAACTCGTTTGAGATAAAATTAATACTGTTTATAATATCATCATTTATCTCACCGAGATAAGCCGAGTATCCCACACCATCATTTAAGTTGAATGTTATTGAATATTTTGATAAGTTTTCCGAGGCAAACGCTATACTATGCTTTAATCCCGGCGGAATAATTATAAACTCATTTTCGCCCACCTCATACAAGCTACCGTCTATCTCATAACATTGCTTACCGCAAAACACCATATGTATTTCATATTCTGTATGACTGTGAGTATTCAGTGTCGTTATTTTATAATCATTTACGTACATTATCTCTTTGAGATAGCAGTTTTCAACGCCCATTCCTGCAAGCGCATTATTATTGATTTTTACTGAACTTTGCTTATATAATATTTTCACATCATCACCTTAATATGATTTTATCACATTCTTCTACACAAATCAATATATGTCTTAAAATTATAAATCTTCGTCTTGTTTTTATATTTACAACACAAATTATCCATTGTATACTTAACTTAAAATTTTATATAGGAGATAATTATTATGGAAATTTTCACTACGATGATAACCCCATACAAAGCAGACGGCGGCATCGACTATGAAACCGCAGAGAAATACGTTGATTGGTATTTTGAAAACGGTCTTGACGGCATCTTTGCCATATGCCAGTCAAGCGAAATATTCTTCCTTTCTTTAGAAGAGCGCGTTACTCTTAACAGGCTTGTTTACGAGCGTGCAAAAAAGCTGGAAAGAGAAAGTGGAAAGAAGCTGACCGTGGTTTCTTCAGGTCATATTTCAGATACAATCGAGGATCAGGCAGCCGAGCTCAACGCAGTTTGGAAATCAGGAACCGACGCCCTAATACTTATCACAAACCGCCTTGACATCAAGAACGAGGGCGATGATGTTTTTATTGAAAATGCAGAAAAACTCCTCCGCCTTTTGCCCGAAGACGCAAAGCTCGGTTTTTACGAATGTCCATATCCTTACAAAAGACTCGTTACTCCAAAAATTCTCGACTGGTGTATCAACACGGGTAGATTTACATATATGAAGGACACCTGTTGCGATGCAAAAGTTATAAAAGAGCGTGCCGAACAGTTAAACGGAAGCGGTTTTAAGCTTTTAAACGCAAACTGTCAGACACTTCTCGATAGTATGCAATCGGGCGCAGACGGATACTGCGGAATAATGTGCAATTACCACCCGAGACTTTATTCATGGCTTGGTGAGAATTTTGAAAAAGAGCCTGAAAAGGCAGAACTTATCCAATCAGTAATCGGTACATTCGGTTTTACAGAAACGGGTCTTCCTTATCCTCTCAGCGCTAAATATCATATGAATTTATGCGGACTCCCGACCGAGAATATCGCAAGAAACCGAAAAAGTGAAGAGCTTACTGAATATGGCAAAAGCTGTATCAGACAAATGAAAACCGCAACCGATTATTTTGAAAAACTTTTATAATTTGGAGGGTAACTATGAAAGGATATAATTATTGGAGTTATAGTCCATATAAACCTTTGCTTCGTGATGTCGGCGATATTTATATCTGCCGTGTTGTACCATATATGAACTCCATTCATTTTGAATGGCTTGATACTTGCAAAGAATATAATATTTTCTTCCGCAAGAGAGGGGAAAACGCTTTCACCCTCTGCGGAACAACCGACAAAAATGAATTCGATATATTAAATCTCGAAACAGAGACAGACTATGACTTCTATGTTGAGTCAAATGAAGGAAAGAGCAGAATACGCCTTGCCAGAACAGGTGAGTCTGTCGGCACAGTTGTAAACTACCTTCATCCCGATGACGATGCATACGGCTTTTCGGGAAGATTTCTCTGCTCCCCCTCTCTTTTAAAGCATCCCGACGGATACCTTCTCGCGTCAATGGATGTTTTCGACCATGGGGCTCCACAAAATCTTACTCTTATTTTCCGCTCAGACGATGACGGAAAAACGTGGCATTATGTAAGCGAGCTTATGCCTTGCTTCTGGGGCAAACTGTTTCTCCACAAAGGTGACATTTATATGCTATCCTGCTCTACCGAATACGGAGATTTGCTCATCGGCAAATCAACCGACGGGGGAAAAACCTTCTCCGCACCCGTTGCAATTCTTCGTGGATCTAACAGCAAAAAGGAAAATGCAGGCGTTCATAAAAACCCTCAAGCTCTCCTTTTTCACAATGGCAGAATTTATGAAACACTTGAATGGGGCTCATGGTTTGAAGACAACGGCTATGGTCACGCTGCAATGGTTATGTCCTGCGATATTAATGACGATTTACTCGCGCCTGAAAACTGGAGCTTTTCAGATCCGCTCAAATTCGATTATTTTATCCCCGAACTTAAAGAGCTTCAAAAACCTGTCATGACAATAGAAGGAACTTTGGCAGTTTCGCCCGAGGGCGAGCTTCTCAACATTATGCGTTTTGGGAAGCGCAACAATGTAATTGCATACAGGGTCAATACCGAAGACCACGATGCACCTCTTGAATTTAAAAAGCTTATTCATTTTGAAGCAAACTATTCTAAATTCACGATAAAGTATGACGAGGTCTCCAAAAAATATTATTCAGTAGCTACAAGGCTTTACGAAAACTCGCCGGCGAATGCAAGAAATCTTCTGTCGCTTATGTCCTCTCCCGACCTTGATAACTGGGAAACTGTTTGCGACCTGATAGATTACCGCCACATGAGCATTGAAAAGTACGGCTTCCAATATGTAGACTTTGATTTTGACGGCAATGATATCATCTTCCTTTGCCGCACCGCTATGAATAATGCAGACGACTTCCACAACACTAACTATTCGACTTTCCACAGAATAGAAAATTTCCGCGATTTGTAATCAAAAATGGCAGAAACGAATCTCATCGTTTCTGCCATTTTTTAAAATTCTGTTGCGTCTGACGGCATTTGAAAATCGCCTCTGGGCGAGAGCCCTACGCTTCCTACCTTTACTCCGTCAGGCAGACAGGAGCGTTTGAATTGATTTGCAAAAAACCTCTTCATAAATATATCGAGCCATTTTTTTATCGTCTTATCATCATACTTGCCTTTAAAAGCAGCCGTTGCCATTCTTGAAATCTTTTCTCTAGAAAATCCCCAACGCACCATATTATATAAAAAGAAATCGTGAAGCTCATAAGGACCGACAATTTCCTCGGTAGCTTGTGAAATTTCTCCATTCTCACTTGGAGGTAAAAGCTCGGGACTTACGGGTGTATCTACTATATCATAGAGCACCGACTTGATTTCGCCGTCCATAGTATCGGCAATATATCTTACCATACTTCTCATCAAAGTCTTGGGCACGGATGCGTTTACACCATACATAGACATATGGTCGCCGTTATAGGTTGCAAAGCCGAGAGCAAGCTCGGACAAATCGCCCGTTCCTATAACTATTCCGCCCGTCTTATTCGCAATATCCATAAGAATCTGTGTTCTCTCCCTTGCCTGCGCATTCTCATAGGTTACATCGTGACAGTTGATATCTGCCCCGATATCCCGAAGATGAAGAGTTACGGCATCGCCGATGTTTATTTCACGCAGAGTTACGTCAAGATGCTCCATCAAAGACTTTGCGTTATTGTAGGTTCTGCCACCCGTACCAAAGCAGGGCATTGTAACCGCTATTATATCTTTTGCAGGGAGATTGAGCTCTTCAAAAGCTTTGGCAATTACAAGCAAAGCAAGAGTAGAGTCAAGTCCGCCCGAAACCCCTATGGTAACCGTCTTTGCACCGATGTGAGAAAGACGCTTTTCAAGTGCCTTATACTGCATTGCAAAAACTTCTTTGCATCTTTGTTTGAGGCTATCCTTGTCACAGGGGACAAAAGGTGTCCTGTCAAACTCCCTCAAAAGTTCTGTTTGAACTTTTGTTGTATGAAAGCCTATTTTTATATAATCCTTATTCTCACACTCTTTAAATATCGGATTTTTCTTTCTTTCCTGACCGATTTTTTCTACATCAATATCCGTATAAACTATTTTCTTTGAAAAAGCTTCTGTCTCGGCAAGCTTTTTGCCAAGCTCAAACACAAACTTTCTTCCCGAGAAGACGAGGTCTGTTGTGGATTCACCCTCCGCTGCATTTGTGCGAATATAAGCGGAAAGCGTTTTCGCAGACTGAACCTTAACGCAATCTCTGTCCCACTCACCTCTGCCCGCCATCTCATTTGACGCCGCAGGATTTACTATAATACGTGCCCCGTTTGACGTGTGCATAGCGCTTGGTGCTGCCGCACTATATAAATCCTCGCCAATCTCTGCCGCTATCGAAAATCCGTCAACCTCATATGCTTCAAATATTAAATTCGTCCCCATCGCTACAAATTCATCGCCGATTTTAACTGTCGAATTATCAATTTTTGTGTTAAACCAGCGGTCGCTTCTAACCGATGGCACCAATCCGAGAATTTTCCCGTCTTTTATAAAAGCCGCACAGTTATAAAGCTTGCCGCCCTTTTGAACAGGCACGCCTACAACCGATATAATATCTGATTTCTTTGTTTTCTCTGCAATCTCAAGGAGTGCTTTTTCTGCACGGCGAATAAGCCCCGATTGGAAAAACAAATCCCCGCAGGTACAAGCCGTAACGCAGAGCTCGGGCATTACAATAAGTTTAGCCCCTGCGTCTGCCGCCTCTTTTATGCAGGCGATTATATTTTCTGCATTGAACTTTGTATCCGCCACACGTATACTCGGTGTCGCCGCCGCAACTTTTATAAAGCCGTCTTTCATACTTATCACTCCTCACAATATTGCCTTATCTTTGCTACCAACCCATAGGCAAGCGGTGTCCCGCCAAGCACTTCAATCAATAGCTTTGCCACATACTGAATTAAAATCATGGAAACGAGCGCGCTCACAGGCGTTGTTCCGGCAAATGCAATTACTACAAATAAAACCGTGTCTAAAAGGTGTCCTATTGCCGAACTTCCAATGGTGCGCATCCACATATGTCTGCCGCCTGTTACCCCCTTTATTTTCTCCATCGCCCATGCATTGACTATCTCTCCAACAAGGAAACCAATGAGCGATGCTGCAACTATCCTCGGCGCATATCCAAATATAATATTATAAGCCTCCGCTACCCCCTGCGCATAATCAGGTGACGGCAGAAAAACTCCTATACCCGTAAATACTACAAATATAATATTGCACAAAAATGTCAGCAATATTACTTTTCTCGCGGTCTTAAATCCCCATATTTCAGTTAAAACATCGCCCAGCATATAAGTTATGGGAAAGGTTATAGTACCTGCATCGAAAATAGATATATCTCCTATGGAGATTATCCGTATCGCCATTACGTTTGACGTTAAATACATAGTCACAAGCATAGCGGTAATAATAATCAACGGTACATTCTTGCCGTTTCGGTTTTTTGCAGGGTTTTCCGATACCTGTTTTTTCATTTGTAATTCTCCTTGTATTTAGTTTTCGATTATCATTATAACAAATTTCCCTGATTTGTCAATTATACGCCCGTCATATTTCATCTTCTTTCGTTGTTAGAACTTTAAACTTGAAAAAGTCAAGAAAAATTTTTCAGTATTATGTAAACTACTCTGTAACCATTTTGTTACAATCAGGTTTTTGTGTTTTAAAATCAGTAACATTTTTTCCACTCCCGAAAGGGTTGATTTTATAGTTATTCACAGAGTTATCCACTTTTTCCACAGGCTGAATATATAAATTCGGGGCATATTTACATTTTTCTTGGAGTTTTCCACAGGCAACGATTTTATGCGGAAAATCAGGTGTCATTTGTGTTACATTTGGTTTACAATAATATTAAAATATTTTTGACTATATAAAAAATATTGGTGCATTTAAAAACGCACCAATATTTTAAATCTTAAATCTGTAGCCTGCACCCCAGACTGTCTCTATATACTTATCCTCTCTTTTGTCGATTTTATCGCGTATGCGTTGAATATGGACAGTAACAGTTGAAACGTCACCCATCGCATCCATACCCCATATTCTGTCAAACAGACGCTCCTTGCTGAATACTATATTTGGATTTTCGGCAAGGAAGAGCAAAAGCTCATATTCCTTAACTGGCATCATTACCTCTTCGTCATCTATGTAGACTCTGTGGGCATTTTTATCTATTTTAAGACCTCTTATCAAAAGTGTATCCCTCTCTGTCCGACTTGTAAGCTTTTCGTATCGGCTTATGTGCGCCTTAACTCGTGCTACAAGTTCTGCGGGCGAAAAAGGCTTTGTTATATAATCATCCGCACCGATGCCAAGCCCTCTTACCTTATCAACTTCATCACATCTTGCAGACAGGAATATAATCGGTATATCCTTTTCGGCGCGGAGCTCCTTGCAAACAGAAAAGCCATCACGGGCGGGCAGAGAAACCTCTGTTATCACCAGAGCATAATCCGCCCCTTTCGCCATAGCAAGACCGCTCTCTCCGTCCGATGCAAACTCACACTCAAAGCCGCTTATCTGTAAATAATCGCTCGCAAGCTCTGCCGTTTCCATATCGTTATCAATAATCAAAACCTTCATATATTCCACCTCCAATGCAAGCTTCATATAAATATATTTATATTATACACAAAAATATTGAAGATGTCGAGTGTTTTATAAATTCAATCGATAAATTTTATCTTCAAATTATATTGACTAAAACCAATTATAATGGTATTATTAAATGAATAAGCAAAATTGAACGGAGGAGTTATCATGTCAGATTCCAAATACGAAACTAAAGTGGAGAAAGTTTTAGAATTATTGCATAATGATTGCCGCAAGAGCCTTGAGCAAATGGCGGCTATGCTTTCTATGCCCGTCGCGGAGCTGGCAGAAATTATAGATAAGCTTGAAGCAGACGGCGTTATCCTTGGATACGGGGCAAGAATAAACTGGGACAAAGCATATGGTTCCAATGCAGTAACTGCATATATAGAACTTAAGGTTACACCTCAAAGGAACAAAGGTTTTGACCGCATTGCCGAGAGAATTTACCAATTCCCCGAGGTTAAGGCAATAAATCTTATGAGCGGAAGCTACGATTTCGGCATTACAGTAGAGGGAAAAAACATTAAGGATATATCTCTCTTTGTTTCAGAGCATCTCGCGCCTATGGAGTCGGTAATCAGTACCGCTACTCACTTTGTTTTAAAGCGTTATAAATATGACGGCGTTATATGCTGCAAGAAAGAAAAGGACGAGAGGGAGGTTATTTCCCTATGAGTCTTGACGTAAAAAAGCTTTTAAATCCCGTTGTCAAGAATATTCCGCCCTCGGGCATACGAAAATTCTTTGACATCGCCGCCGAAATGGAAGATGCCATTTCTCTCGGTGTGGGTGAGCCTGATTTTGTCACTCCATGGCACATCAGGGACGAGGGTATTTATTCTCTTGAAAAGGGTATGACATACTACACCGCAAATGCAGGTCTTAAAGAGCTTCGTTTTGAAATTTCGCGCTATTTAAACCGCAGATTTTCTCTTACATATGATGCTTTAAGTCAGGTTGTTGTGACCGTCGGCGGCAGCGAAGCTATTGATTTGTGCATCCGTGCTCTTATCGAACCCGGCGACGAGGTTCTAATTCCCGAGCCTTGCTTTGTTTGTTATCGCCCGATAACAACCCTCTCGGGAGGCGTTCCCGTTTCTATCGTTACCAAAGCCGAAAACGACTTCCGCCTTACTGCGGACGAGCTTAAAGCGGCAATTACAGATAAGACAAAGCTTCTCGTTCTTCCTTTCCCCAACAATCCTACGGGTGCGGTTATGAGTAAGAGCGACATCGAAGAAATTGCCGAGGTTTTAAAGGGAACCGATATCATTGTATTGGCAGACGAAATCTATGCAGAGCTTACATACGGCGACGAAAAGCATTTTTCAATCGCACAGATACCCGAAATGTACGAACGCACAGTTCTCGTCAGCGGGTTTTCAAAAACATATGCTATGACGGGTTGGCGTCTGGGTTACGCCTGCGGTCATCCTGATATTATTGCCGCAATGACAAAGCTTCATCAGTTTGCCATTATGTCCGCTCCTACAACTGCCCAATACGCAGCAATAGAGGCTCTTAAAAACGGTGATTCTGACATCGAAATGATGCGCGACGAATATGATATGCGACGCAAAACCATCGTAAAAGGTTTTAATGATATGGGTCTTGATTGCTTTGAGCCGAGAGGCGCATTTTATGCTTTCCCATCTATACAGAGCACAGGTATGAGTTCTGACGAATTCTGCGAAAAGTGTCTTATAGAAAAGAAGGTTGCAGTCATCCCCGGTACTGCCTTTGGTGAAAGCGGCGAAGGCTTTATCCGTTGCTCTTATGCTTACTCTATCGATAGCATAAACGAAGCACTCAACCGAATTGAAGCTTTTGTAAAAAGCAAGAAATAAGTAATTTTATGCGGAGTGTCCACACGGGCACTCCGCTTTTTTGAACAATTGCCCAATGCCCATACCGCACGGCAGAGATAATTTTTTTGATTTTTTCTGTTTGTATGGAACAGATTTGTACATTTCACAACGGCAGGAGCAAGCCCTGCCCTACAATCGTGGCCGTATAACATTGTAGGGTTCGGCGGTTTCCGACGAACCGCAGCAAACGAGCGAACTGCGACATACATATCAACAAAAAAGCACCCGAGGGTGCTTTTTTCTACATATTTTCAATATCGAGCGTATTGTCATTTACAATAACCTTGATTTTATCGCCTGCCACGACTTTGCCCTCGAGCATTTTTTCGGCTATCATATCTTCTACCTTTGACTGAATTGTACGTCTTATGGGGCGTGCGCCGTAAACTGCATCAAATCCCTCTGCAGAAACCAAATCTATCGCTTCCTCTGAAAATTCCGCTTCGATTTTATTTTCTGCAAGTCTCATCTTCAAGGCATCGAGCATCTTTCCTGCTATTGCTCTTATATCGTCATTATTAAGGCGATGGAAGACTATCATCTCATCTACTCTGTTTAAAAACTCAGGTCTGAACGCCTTCTTTACCTCGCCCATTACATCGGCTTTAATCTGCTCGTAATCTCTGTCACCGCTTACTTCCCCTGCGGCAAATCCAAGACTCTTTTTCTGCTCGGTAATTTTATTTGCGCCGAGGTTTGAAGTCATAATTATCACAGTATTTCTGAAATCAACACGCCTTCCCTGTGAGTCTGTCAATATTCCGTCCTCTAAAATCTGGAGGAGCATATTAAATACATCGGGATGCGCCTTTTCTATCTCGTCGAACAGAACTACTGAATATGGCTTTCTTCTTACCTTTTCTGTAAGCTGACCTCCCTCCTCATAGCCAACATATCCCGGGGGTGAACCTACAAGTCTTGAAACGGTATGCTTTTCCATATACTCGGACATATCTATCCTCACCATTGCGTCTTCGTCGCCGAACATCGCCTCGGCAAGCGCCTTGGAAAGCTCCGTCTTACCTACGCCCGTAGGACCGAGGAAGATAAACGAACCTATGGGACGCTTTGGGTCTTTAAGTCCCACTCTGCCTCTGCGTATCGCTTTAGAAACCGCTGTCACCGCCTCGCTCTGTCCAACAACTCTGCCGTGCAGAATTTCTTCAAGGCGAAGAAGTCTCTCGCTCTCACTTTCTTCTATGGCTGCAGCGGGGACGCCAGTCCACATCGAAATTATCTCGGCAATCTCATTTTCTGTCACGGTCGCTTCTTTGCTTCCGCTGTTCTTCTGCCAGCTTTCCTTTGTTGAATTAAGCTCATCTGCAAGCGCCTTTTCTTCATCACGGAGCTTTGCCGCCTTTTCGTAATCCTGAACTGTAATCGCAGCTTCCTTTTCTTTCTTTATTTCCGAAATTTTATCTTCAAGCGCTTTAACATCAGGCGGAGCCGTCAGGGTCTTGATACGAATTCTTGACGCCGCTTCATCAACAAGGTCTATTGCCTTATCGGGCAAAAATCTGTCCGAAATATAGCGTATAGACATATTAACCGCCGCCTCTATCGCCTTGTCGGTTATCTTTACACGGTGATGCGCCTCATACTTGTCGCGTATACCCTTTAAAATCTGTATACTCTCCTCTGCCGTCGGCTCATCCAATGTTATCGGCTGAAATCTTCTCTCTAAGGCAGAATCCTTTTCTATATACTTTCTGTACTCTTCGAGAGTTGTCGCACCTATTACCTGAAGCTCGCCTCTTGCAAGCGCGGGCTTTAATATGTTAGCGGCGTCTATTGCACCCTCTGCCGCTCCCGCTCCTATGATTGTATGAAGCTCGTCTATAAACAGGATTATATTACCTGCTTTATGAATTTCTTCCATTGCTTTTTTAAGTCGCTCTTCAAACTCGCCTCTGTATTTTGCGCCCGCTATCATTGACGACATATCGAGCGTTACAACCTTTTTATTCTTCAGTATTTCGGGAACTGCCCCTGAAACAATTTTCTGTGCAAGCCCCTCTGCTATTGCAGTTTTGCCGACACCGGGTTCACCGATAAGGCAAGGATTGTTCTTTGTGCGGCGGCTTAAAATCTGCACTACTCTCTCTATCGCATCGTCTCTGCCGATAATTGGGTCAAGCTTATCCTCGCTCGCCATTTTCGTAAGGTCTCTGCCGAATTTCATCAGGGTTGGAGCTTTGCCCCCCTTGCCCTCTGGTTTGCCCGCTCCCATTTCAGCGGGTTCGTCACCTGCATCGCCCTCATTTAAAAGAGCTAAAATTTCATTGTATAGTTTCTGCGGTGAAACCCCAAGCTCTGTCAGAATTTTTACTGCTATACTTTCGCTCTCCCTGAGCACCGCTATCAGTAAATGTTCTGTTCCCACATAGCTGTGTCCGAGGCGTCTTGCCTCGATATAACTGCTTTGAATTACTCTTTTTGTTCGGGGGGTTGCCTCGGTCTTTCCCGCTTCAATAGGTTCGCCTATACCGATAAGAGCATCTATTTTCTCAATAACCGCCTCGTCGGTTACGTTGTTTGACTCTAAAATTTTGCCCGCTACTCCGTCGCCCTCTCTTATAAGACCGACAAGCAAGTGTTCTGTACCCACATAATTCTGTCCCATTTCGAGTGCCGCCTCTGCCGCAAGATTGAGTGCCTGCTTTGCTCTCTCTGTAAGTCTGTCATTCATATAAATCTCTCCTTTCCTGCCATCTCTTCTACGGAACTAAAATCTCCCTTATAAGCTCCGCTCTCTTTAAGTCCCTCTCGGTTGTATCCTTTACATTATAGTTTTTGACTATGTTACCGGGAAGAATTTCATACATAACCGTGTTTATCTTCTGCAAATCAATATTCTTTATTATACCCAGCTCAACGCCAAGGCGTACATCCGACAGACGTGTCATTGCCTCGCCCGAGGTCATAATTACGGCGTTTGTCAAAACCCCAAATGAACGCATAAGCTTATCTTCGATACGATACTTGTCTGCTTCGTAAATTCTGTTGCGCAGATTTCTTTCTTTTTCTATAACCTCGGCTATGATTTGTGAAAACCTCTCCAATATATTCTCTTCGCTCTCGCCGAGAGTCATCTGATTTGAAATCTGATATATGTTACCTGTGGCTTTTGAGCCCTCGCCGAATATACCTCTTACAGTCATACCAAGCTGACCGAGTGAGTCTATAACGCTGTTTATGCTTCCGCTCATAGTAAGGGCAGGCAAATGCATCATAACCGATGCCCTCATTCCCGTTCCGAGATTTGTCGGGCAACAGGTAAGATATCCAAGGCGTGCATCAAAAGCATAATCTGCCGTCTGCTCAATTATATCATCTATTCGGTTCGCCCTCTTAAAGCAGCTTTCAATGTCCATCCCCGCCGCCATACATTGTATACGGAGATGATCCTCTTCATTTATAAGAACGCTCTCTGAACTGTCTGAATTTAAAAGCAGTCCCCTCTTTACTTTGTCATCCATCATAAGAGGACTTATTATATGCTGCTCTGCAATAGCCTGCTTTTCGTAGTCTTCCATTGCATTTACGTCAATGAATGTAAGCTCGGCATCGCCATTTTCCGCCGCCTCTTTGCATATGTCAATAACCTTTTGCTGTTCTTCGCTGCTTGCCCTCTCAGGGAAGGGAATACCCTTTATGTTTCTGGCAAGACGGACACGGCTTGATAAAACAACATCACTTTCATTTGCCGCTTTTGTATACCACATATTTATGCCTCCCCTCTCTCGCTCTGTGCCTTGATATCAAGGATTTCATCACGCAGCTTTGCCGCTCTTTCAAAATCCTGTTTTTGAACCGCAACCGAAAGCTCTTCTTCAAGAGCGGAAATCTTGCGACTGATAAGAAGCTCTCCGCCGCCGCGTTTCGGAACCTTTCCCATATGCTCTGCCGCCCCGTGAATTTGCCTGAGCGGTCTTTTAATTTTGCCCGCAAAAGCAGTGTAGCAATCTCCGCAGCCGAGCTTTCCTCTCTTTAAAAAATCGTTGTATGGCATCTTGCAGGTCGGGCATACATCGGTTGCAGGCTCGGATATAGCCGAGTTTTTTCCGCCCGTAAACATTCCCGTAAGAAAATCCCCGATGCCGAAATTCATATTATTTTTTATGTTCTGATATTCTGCCGAGTCCTGAGCACACACGGAACAGAGATGATATTCCTCCTTGTGCCCGTTCACAATCTTGGTCATATGTGTTGTTGCTTCTCTTTTATTACATCTATCACATTTCATATTATCATTCCTTTCTACGCAAGGGTTACAAGCATATTCTTAAGAAGTCCCGCCCTTACATAATCCTGCTCGGGCTGTTTTATAGGCAGAGCCTTCTCTCTCATTGCCGCTAACATAATCTTTGCCTCATTTTCAGTAATTAAATCATAATCAAAACAATTTCTGATTATCGCCGCCGAATCTCTATACGACAAATAGTTACCTATGCTGTTTACTATATGCATCATCATATTTCCCGCCTTGGGGACAACTCTCGTAATCTTGATATATCCGCCGCCACCACGCTGACTTTCGACTATATAGCCACGTTCAGGCGAAAACCTTGTGGATATAACATAATTGATTTGCGAGGGTACGCAGCCGAACCTGCTCGCAAGCTCGTTGCGTCTGAGCTCTACGGCACCGTTCTCCGCAGACATCATCTCCTTGATAAACTCTTCTATGATATTACTCAGCTTCACCTGTATCACCTCTCTTTTTTGATATATCAAAAATCAAATTTGACTTTGACTTTCTTTGACCTTTAATTATATTATATCACGCTTCTAAAAAATGTCAAGTGGTTTTTGAAAAATTTTTATAACAAAACTGCCCGAGGGTATGCATATACCCTCGGGCAATTGTATTCTATCTTTTATTATGGGCGTTTGCCTTTGCTCTTAGCTGATTGTTAAGAATTCTCTTTCTAAGTCGCAGGCTTTGGGGGGTTACCTCCAAAAGCTCATCATCTGCAAGAAATTCAAGGCATCCCTCAAGGCTGAGTATCTGCGGGGGAATAAGGCGGAGTGCCTCATCGCTTCCTGATGCTCTTGTATTTGTGAGCTGTTTTTTCTTGCATACATTTACGTTTATGTCCTCGCCCTTTGGCGACCAACCGACAATCATACCCTCGTACACAGCAGTACCCGGAACTATAAACATTGTTCCTCTGTCCTGAACCTTAAATATTCCGTAGCCTACCGCCTCGCCCGTTTCAAACGCAACAAGAGAGCCTGTGTGTCTGCGGGTTATATCGCCCTTAAACGGCTGATAACTGTCAAAGACAGAGCTCATAATTCCCTCGCCCCTGGTATCTGTCAAAAATTCACTTCTGTATCCGAGCAAGCCTCTTGCGGGGATAAGATACTCAAGCTTCATACGCTCCCCTTGCGGAGCCATCTGCAAAAGCTCACCCTTGCGCTCACCCATCTTTTCCATTACAGAACCCATAGACATCTCGGGCACATCGATAACGAGCTTTTCTACAGGCTCGCACCTCTGTCCGTCAATTTCCTTATATAAAACCTTCGGAGTGCTTACCGAGAATTCATAGCCCTCACGGCGCATAGTTTCTATAAGTATAGAAATATGCATCTCACCTCTTCCCGCTACGCGGAAGCTATCGGTGGTCTCGCCCTCTTCTACTCTCAGCGAAACATCCTTGAGCATTTCTCGCATAAGTCTGTCACGAAGCTGACGTGATGTTACGAATTTACCCTCTCTGCCCGCAAATGGACTGTCGTTTACAGAGAATGTCATTTCGATTGTAGGCTCGCTTATCTTAACAAACGGAAGCGCCTCGGGAGTATCAACCGCCGTAATCGTATCACCGATGGTTATATCGGTAACGCCCGAAAAACATACTATATCGCCAACTTTAGCCGTATCGACAGGGGTTCTGCCAAGTCCGTCTATCTGATAAATATTGACAACCTTTGCCTTATAAGGCTGATGCTTTTCGTGGAAATCACAAACAGTTATCTCCTGATTTTGACGAAGCACACCTCGCTCTATTCTGCCAATTGCTATTCGTCCAACATAGTCGTTATAGTCAATGGAAGAAACAAGCATCTGGAGGGGTCCGTCTGCATCCCCCTCGGGAGACGGAATATAGTTCTTTATCGTTTCAAAAAGCACAGTGAGGTCCTCTCCCTGCTCATATTGAGAGAGCGACGCCGTACCCGAACGTCCCGAACAGAAAATAATCGGACTCTCTAACTGTTCGTCATTGGCTTCAAGCTCAATGAGCAAATCTAAAATCTCATCGGGGATTTCATCAAGGCGTGCATCAGGCTTGTCAACCTTATTGACAACTATGATTACTCTGTGATTCATTTCAAGTGCTTTTTGCAGAACAAATCTCGTCTGCGGCATAGGGCCTTCCGCCGCATCAACTAAAAGTATAACACCATTAACCATTTTAAGTATACGCTCTACCTCGCCGCCGAAATCCGCATGCCCCGGGGTATCGATTATGTTCATCTTGATATCCTTATAATACACCGAAGTATTCTTCGCGAGAATGGTTATTCCTCTTTCGCGCTCTAAATCATTATTATCCATAACGCGCTCTTCTACCACCTGATTTTCTCTGTATATTCCGCCCTGCTTGAGCATTTCATCGACCAAAGTTGTCTTGCCATGGTCAACGTGGGCAATAATCGCAATATTTCTTAAATCCTCTCTTATCATATGCACTATCCTTTCAGCTTAAAACAGACTACATCTTCCACATTACACTATGTTATCACAAAATCCGTTTCTTGTAAACGTCAAACTAACTAAAATTACAACTCTTCTTAATATATATTTTGAATTTTCATAATACATTTTGGTTACATTACTGATAAAAACATAAATTATATACAGAAAATCAATCGCTAATTACTGAAAAATAGTATATTTCACAGAATCGCATTTAGTTTATGAAATATTTATATATTGTTTATAAATAATTTATATATACAATATATAAATGATATGGTAGCTAACTAAAATATATCAAGGAGATACGGAAGCGTGTGCATCCGTAGAAATGACCGATAGGGTCGAAGGAGAGTTGCTTATGAAGGCAATTATTTTTTTGAACTTTATTATTTCTATTGTTTTTACACTGTGCTATGCTTATCAGTTTTTCTACATTTTTGTAGGGCTTTTGAAAAAGCCTGTAGAATTTACTGCTAAAGCGCAGCACCGCTACGCTATTGTTGTTTCTGCAAGAAACGAGAGTGCCGTTATAGGTAATCTTATTCAAAGCATAAAAAACCAAAGGTATCCTGCAGAGCTTGTTGACGTTTTCGTTATTGCCGACAACTGCACCGACAACACCGCAGAGGTTGCCAGGGATGCAGGGGCAATCGTTTATGAGCGTTTTAATACGGAGCTTGTAGGCAAGGGTTACGCTCTTGACTGGCTCTTTAACATAATTAAGGAAGAGCACGCTGATAAAAATTACGAGGCTTATATCATTTTTGATGCCGACAATGTTTTAGACCCCAACTACATCGCAGAGATGAACAAGGTTTTCGACAACGGCTATCGCATCATTACAAGCTATCGTAACTCAAAGAACTTCGACAGTAACTGGATTACCGCAAGCTATTCTCTCTGGTTCCTGCGCGAAGCAAAGTACTTAAACAACGCAAGAATGCAGCTTGGCACAAGCTGTGCAGTATCGGGAACAGGCTTCCTCGTAGGTGCTGACGTTATCCGCGAAAACGGAGGTTGGATTCACCATCTTCTTACCGAGGATATCGAGTTTACAACTCACAGTATAATCAAGGGCGAGAAAATCGGTTATTGCGCAAATGCAGTTCTCTATGATGAACAGCCTACACTTCTCCACCAGTCGTGCACACAACGTCTGCGCTGGGCAAAGGGATTTTATCAAGTCTTTAGAAACTACGGTGCAAGTCTTTTTAAGGGAGTATTCAAGGGTAGCTTCTCATGCTTTGATATGCTGATGACAATAATGCCCGCTATGCTTTTAACACTTCTCAGTATCACAATCAACCTTATAGCTATTCCTGTTGGATTTATAACCGATTCACCCGAGCTTCCTATACTCGTTAAGACATTGCTCCAGACTCTTGGAAACTTCTACGGAATGTTCTTCCTCCTCGGCGCAATAACAATGATTACCGAGTGGAAGCAAATCCATTGCAGCAAGGCAAAGGGTATTGTTTATCTTATGGCTTTCCCGTTGTTTATGCTCACTTATGTGCCGATTGCAATTATCGCACTCTTCCGCAAGATAGAGTGGAAACCGATTAACCATTCTGTTTCAAAAACGCTCGATGAAATCTGCGGCAACGAAATAACAGCATAACAAAAAGCCTCGACTGGCGTCGAGGCTTTTTATTTATTCCATTGTTCTTCCCAAAAATCCTGCCGCCGTTTCGGCAAGCTTTGATTCAACTTCGCCAATCTTCGCAGAAGAATCTGCTATAAATACAACCGTGCCAATACTGTCGCCCTCGAACAAAATCGGCGCTACAACGCCCGCCTCATATCTGTCCGTTCCGTCGGCTATCTGCACACCTTTGCCATCGGGTTTTGCCATATATATTGTTCTTGCGTGCATAATCTTTTCCATGTCCCCCGAGACTTTCTTTTCTTTGAGTTCCTTTTTAGGAATTCCCGATACCGCTATTATGTTATCCTTATCTGTAATACAAGTTGGAACCCCTGTAGATTTCGAGAGCGCCTCGGCATACTGCGATGCAAACTCACCAAGCTCACCTATCGGCGAATACTTTTTAAAAATAACAGTGCCGTTGTTCTCAGTAAAAATCTCGAGTGGGTCTCCCTCGCGAATTCGCATTGTACGACGGATTTCTTTTGGAATAACTATTCTTCCGAGATCATCTATTCTCCTTACAATTCCTGTTGCTTTCATTGTATATAATGCTCCTTTGCCATGGCCCCCTTGCCTAAAGGGGGCTGTCACCGCAGATGACTGGGGGATATATCCCTCCACCGCAAGCGGTCCCCCTCCCTTTAGACAAGGGAGGCTTTGTTTTCATTTATTTACAAATCTATTATTTGCACGCAAGGAATTTTTATGTAAGGAAAAAGGTGGAATTAAAATATTTATTACAATATAAAAGGGCGACTGAATGTCGCCCTTTAAGTTTGAATTTTACAGATTTGAAATTATTGACATTATTTTGTCATTTTTTAAATTTTCAAATGAATAATCTGCACCTGCCGCTCCGTTTACCGAAAGTGTCAGCATCCCTGCTCTCTTACCTGCAACAACGCCTGAGTCTGCATCTTCTACTATCATACAATTTACAGGGTCTATGCCGAGCATTTCTGCCGCTTTTAAGAACACCTCCGGGTCAGGCTTTGAGTTAGAAATGTTATTGCCGTCAGAAACCGCATCGAAGTATCCATCAAGCCCGATGTTTTTCAAAATCACAGGGGTGTTTTTGCTTGATGACCCAATCGCAACTTTAATGTTATTAGCTTTCAGTTCATCTAAATTATCCATAACTCCCGGCAGAATATCATTAGGTGTAAGCTCCTTGATAAACTCTCTGTAATAGCCGTTTTTACGTTCTGCCATAGCAATCTTTTCAGCTTCAGAATATTCTTTTTCGGCTCTCTCCAGAATGATTTCAAGACTTTCCATTCTGCTTACTCCGCGAAGACGATCATTTATTTCTCTGTCAAAATAGATACCCTCTTCGTCAGCCATTCTCTGCCAACCGAGATAGTGACACTCGTCCGTTGTAACAATTACGCCATCAAGGTCAAATATAACTGCTTTAATTTCCACTATTCTATCCCCTTTATTTATTCTCTATCGTTATAGCAGGATTTTCTTTTGTTACCTGCACATCCTCGTCGCATACCTTAAACGACATTTTCTCACCTTCTACCAAGGTGTATGTTGTTTCTGTCTGGGTAGCACAAATTTCAATAAGAGCATTCTGATAAGCAAATCTACAAGTGAGCTTTGTCCACGCCTTAGGAAGCTTGGTGTTAAATTCAACCCCTGAATCATACATACGCATACCCAAAAATCCGTTTACAACTGTCATCCACACGCCACCGATACAAGCAATATGAAGTCCGCCCGCTGTGTTTTTCTTAAAGTCACCGATATCCATAAGTGCGGTACTTCTGAAGTATTCATACGCGTCTTCTTCGTAGCCTATTTCGTTTGCCATAATCGAGTGGATTGTAGCAGAGAGCGATGAACCGTGGTTTGTTTTAGGCTCATAAAAATCATAGTTTATCTTCTTTTCTTCTTTGGTAAAGAGATTGCCGAGGATAAACATAAGAAGAACTACGTCCGCCTGCTTGATAACCTGCATTCTCCACAAATCAAGCGGGTGGTTTATCATACGAAGGTCAACATTCATAGGTGTCATTTCCATATCAACGGGGTCGTTGTAAAGGAAGCTGTCATCCTGCTCATATACGCCGTATTTCTCATCTATATGATAATACATCTTGTCAGCTGCTCTCTTCCAGAGGTCAAGCTCGGTTTCGTCAATTCCCGTCTTTGCAATTACATCTTTTAAAAGTTCGGGGGCATTCTTTGCCATTTCATCGTAAATCCTGAGCGCATATCTGAGCTGGAACTGTACCATAAAGTTTGTATAGCAGTTATTGTTTACACCGCTTCCGTATTCATCGGGGCCACAAACGGCGTTAATACAAAAACGTCCATCATATGCGGGAATAAATGCACCTCTGTGCGCCATATATTTTGAAGTCTCAAAGAGCATTTCTGCACAGTTTTCATATACAAACTGAGCATCACCTGTAGCAACGTGATATCTCCAGATACTGTAAGCAACCGAGCAGTTCACGTGGTATTCAGCCGTTGATGCCTCAAATATAACGCTTGTTTCCTCACCGTCAACACTGCACCATGAATAGAGTGCGCCTATTGAACCCATCTGCTGCGCTCTCTCTCTTGCCTTATCAAGAATCTTCTTTCTGTAAAGAATAAGTCCCTTACAGCTCTCTGCATCAGTATGGAGATAATAAGGCTCTAAATACATTTCTGTATCCCAGAATACTCTACCGCTATAGCTCGGACCTGTAAGTCCTGTAGCACCGATAGACGCATTGTTGATTGAGGGGAGCTGCTGACGAAGGTGGAAAAGGCCAAATCTTACTGTCTGCTGGTCAAGGGAGTTTCCTTCAACAACAATATCGCCATTTTCCCAATGCTTTGCCCAGAATTCACTCTGTTCTTTTTCAAGAGCATCAAAGCCGAGTTCACAATTTGAAGAAGCTTCTTCCTTTGCACATTTCGCATAGTCAAGCTCGCCGTCTGCAGTTGAGTAGAAAGCCGCATACTTTTCAAGAGTTACAGGACTTCCTTGCTTTGCATCAACGGCATATGTAAGAGAGTACTCATTACCCTCATTTGTGAATTCAGAGGTATATGAATCTGCCAACATCTTGTGCTCTACGCAGCAGCCGACAGAACGCTTGGACCTCTCTGTCGAGATAACAAGAGTGAGTCCATCACTTGTAGCTTCCTCACTAACAGTCTTTGTGGGATTGAAGCCGTGAATAATTGTATGCTTTACTATTGTTGACTTAATCTCTACCTTGCCGTCGAAATTAAGAGGCTCAACTGTATATCTGATCTCTGCACTGTGGGGTCTTGCCATATTGACGATTCTTGTGCTTGTAACCTTTGCTCTCTTACCCGCCTGAGTTTCAAATTCAAACTCTCTCTCTATTCGTCCGTCAATTATGTTAAGCACTCTTTTATGGTTTATAAGCTTTGTTGAAACTGCCTTCTCACCATCGATGAAAAGCTCTGTAATACGCCAATCGCAGAGGTTTATTGTGTGCTGGTCGTTTTTAGCAAAGCCCTTGAAATATACTAAATGCTTAATTGGAAATGATTCGAATATCTCATTTACATACATGCCGCATTCAGATGAGAGCGCCTCGTCTCTTTCATCATATGTACCTCTTAAACCAAGGTATCCGTTACCGAGAGCAAAAATACTCTCTAAATGCTTTGTGTCTGTCGGGTCTATGTCCCGTTCTATAAATGCAGTTTCGCAAACCTCATAGGGTTTTGTTCTTCCGCATTCCAAAAATGTCTTAACATCGATTTCAGGAAGGCTTTCCGCCATTGCAAATAACCCCGGAACCGCCTCTCCGCCTATTCTTACAACCTTAAATTCGGCATCTATTGCCGCCTTTATGTACTCATCCGAAACTGCAAAAACAACGCAGTGAAAAATCGGCATTCTTATTTTATCGCAAATAGTCGCAAAGTCGAAATCATCCGCATACTGAAACTTCGCCTTTGTTTCTGCATCCACTTCATCTTTGAGGTCTATACAGGTTTTAACGCCGAATTCCTTTGCTTTGTTTAAAAATTCATCCAAACCGCAAAGTTTGGCAGCCTTCGGCTCAAATATAAGAGCTTTCAAATTGATATTATACATAATAATCCTCCATTTAAATTATCGAAAACATTATATCAAACTTATCTTCATTTTGCAATATAAAAGGACGATCCGCCTTACACAATAAGGTAGACCGTCCTTCAGTCGTCAACTTGTGGTTGCTTTATAAATTTGCGCAAATTTCATCTATAATGCGCGCCATCTCATTCTCCTGCTCCTGCATCTCGCGGGCAAGCTTTAATTGTGTGCGGCATCTTACAAGGTTGTGGTCGGGATATTTTGTTGCAAAATATGTATCCCCGTCAATATAGTCTGTCAAAAATCTCATTCCGCATTCAATTGTCATAAGATATGCACTATACGGAAGCAGTTCCCGCTCCCTGTCAGTCATACTATCGCCAAGAGCACTGCAAAAACCCTCTGCATACGCGCGGAAGAGGTCAATATCAAAACGTACTTTGTCAATGTCTTTTTCATCCTCGGCAGTTGTATTTGCCCCAAAGCGTATTGAATCGCCGAAATCATAGAGCATTGACCCCGGCATAACTGTATCAAGGTCGATTACCGCCTTACCTGTGTTATCCTTTGGCTCCATAAGTATATTATTGAGTTTTGTATCATTATGGGTAACGCGAAGCGGAATGGTTTTATTATCAATTCCCTTGACAACCTTATCAAAAGTATCCGCACGCTCCATTACAAAAGCAACCTCATCTGCGCAAGTTTCAAGTCTGCCTGACTTGTTAAGGCGGATTGCCTCTTTAAGATTTTCAAAGCGATTGGGAGTATCGTGGAAACGTGCTATCGTTTCATGGAGTACAGATGCATCAAAATCCGAAAGATAGTTCTGGAATTCGCCAAAGGCATATCCTGAATTGCGGAAAAGCTCTGCGTTTTCTACCTTCTGATATGTGATAGAATCTTCGATAAAGTCATATACTCTGTAACAACCGTTTTCTGTTTCAAGCATTATTTCGCCGTCGTTTGTCTTTATAACGTTCAATGAGAGAACACCCTTTTTGCCGAGGTGTTCGGTAACACGAACTATATTCTCCATAACACCCATCGGGTTTTTAAAAACCACTGTGTTTATTCTCTGCAGGATATAGTTTTTTTCTGTTGTTTCAACAAGAAAAGTTGAATTTATATGTCCTTCGCCATACGGGGCAATACTTTTAACCTCTCCGTCTATTGCAAACTTGCTTACTGCATTAAATTCCTTCATATATTCCTGCATCTATGTATCCTCCTATCGCGGCTTTAAGGTCGGGCAAATCCTCTCTGTATGTAATGCCGTACCATTTATCCTTATTTTTATAAACCTTTATTGTTGCAAGCCCGTCCTTTGACATATTATCTATGATTGTCGGAATAAACAATTCATCCTTCATAAGATCCGCTTCCTTGAGGAACTTGTCATATTCCATAGCTATTCTGTCAAAAATGTCAGGAGTAAGTCCCCACAAATTCATTGAAACGGGGGTATCTGCGTCAAGAGTATGCTCTCCGTCTTCGTCCGAATACTTCATCTCGGTATCAATCTTTGTAATCTCGGTTACATCGGTAAGATATCCATTCTCTACACTGCATACCCCTCTTGAAACTGTGCCGTTGGGGCTGAGCGTATTTGCAAGCTCATATGCAACCATAGCAAACTCGCCCTCTTTGGCATTCTTTAAATGCTCTGCTATTTCAAAAAACGCATTGTGTCCGTAGTAGTCATCGGCATTTATTATTGCAAAAGGTCCCTTGACCGCATCCCTGCAACAGAATATCGCGTGACCCGTACCGAACGGCTTTTTTCTGCCCTCGGGAAGCTGGGACAAATCCTGCATAACATACTCGGTATCAATCACCTTTTCAATGCGGTTTCCCACAAGCTCTTTAAAATCTTTTTCCATATCCTCGCGGATGATAAAAACTACCTTTGTAAAGCCTGCACTTTTTGCATCATAAACTGAAAAATCAATAATGGCTTTTCCGTCGGGAGTTACAGGCTCTGCCTGCTTTAAGCCTCCAAATCTGCTTCCCATACCTGCCGCCATAACAACCAATGTAATATCTTTCATAAAAATCTCCATTCCGCCTTTCTCCGTTTATATACTTATATTATATCTATTCAAAATGTTATGTCAATGCAATTTTGTATAGTTTTTATCTGTTTTTGTGTATTTTTAAAAGTAAAGCCCTATCACTCTATAAGTCTGTCCTTATAGCAAATATCCATCTTGACTTTTGAGCAAAAAAAGTGTAGAATTAAAGGATAAAATTTCTATGTTACTAAAGTGGAAAGGACTGTTTTAAATGGCTTATACAAATCAGGGTGAAAAGCTTGCCGAATTGCTTTTTCCCCATATTGATAAAACACCATCAGATTACGAAAAAATATACCCAGAGCGCAATCTCCCCGAGGGCGCAAAGGTTACTCGTATCGGGCCGAGCCCTACGGGCTTCGTTCATCTCGGCAATCTGTATAACGCAATAATCGGCGAAAGGCTCGCTCACCAGAGCGGCGGCGTAATCTTTCTCCGTGTTGAAGATACCGACGCCAAAAGAGAGGTTGAGGGCGCAGTTGAGCTTTTGCTCTCTTCTATGGACTATTTCGGCATCACCTTTGATGAGGGTGTAACCGCGGGCGACGGCGCAAAAGGCGATTACGCACCCTACAGACAAAGACTCCGCAAGGACATCTATGGATGTATTGCAAAAGAGCTTGTTAAGATGGGACTTGCTTACCCCTGCTTCTGCAGTGAAGAAAAACTCACCGAAATGCGTGAAGAACAGATTTCGAAAAAGCTGAACTTTGGTTATTATGGTGAGTGGGCAGCTTGCCGAAACCTCTCATATGATGAGGTAAAGGCGCGCATCGAAAACGGCGAAGAATATGTGCTCCGTTTCCGTTCAAATGGCAATATCGAAAACACAGTTGAGGTTTATGACGGAATTCGAGGAATGCTCAAGCTTCAGGAAAATTACCAGGACTTTGTTCTTTTAAAGTCCGACGGCATTCCCACATACCACTTTGCACACGTTGTTGATGACCATTTTATGCGCACTACTCACGTTGTAAGAGGCGAGGAATGGCTCTCCACTCTTCCTATGCATGTTCAGGCTTTCGACGCACTCGGTTGGGAGCGACCCATATTCTGTCACACATCTGTTCTTATGAAGATGGACGGCGATGTAAAGCGCAAGCTTTCAAAGCGCAAAGACCCCGAGCTTGGTCTTGGTTATTACAAGGCGGAGGGATATCTTCCCGAGGCTGTCTGGGAATATCTTATGACTGTGCTTAACTCAAACTACGAGGAATGGCGCATGGAAAACCCGTACAGCGACCGCAATGAGTTTGAGTTCACTCTTGAAAAGATGGGAACATCGGGTTCTCTGTTTGACATAATGAAGTTTGACGATATAAGCCGTGAGCTTATCTTCAAGATGTCCCCTGATGAGATTTATGAAAAAATGGCAGACTGGCTCTTTGAATACAACAAAGACTTTTATGAATTATTCACCCGCGATAAGGCTCTTACCTGCAAAGCAATAAATGTCGGCAGGGAGGCGGCAAGACCGAGAAAGGACCTTACCAACTGGAAACAGGCGGCAGAATTCTTGTCTATTTACTATGATGAAAGCCTTAAAATTGAGGATTCATTCCCCGAAAATGTAAGCGATGCCGACAGAAGCGAAATTATAGACAGATATCTTTCGGGATATAATCATAACAACGATAATTCCGAGTGGTTTGACAAAGTCCGCACTATCGCAGGGGATATGGGTTATGCCATAAAGCCTAAAGATTATAAGAAAAATCCCGAGATGTATAAGGGCAGCATCACAGATGTGAGCAACGTTATCCGCGTAGCGCTCACGGGCAAAACAAACTCCCCTGACCTGTGGGAAATTTGCCACATAATCGGCGAAGACTCAATGCGCCGCAGACTTGAAAATGCAAAATAAGGGTGATTGACTATGGATTACAAAAAAGAAAAAGTTAGTATATTCGATATGGAAAGACCTACCTTTCCAAAACGTGCCGTTGTAACGGGCGGTATGCCCTACGGCAACAAAAAGCTTCACTTTGGTCACATAGGCGGGGTATTTGTTCAGGCAGATGCCGCCGCAAGATTTCTTCGTGACAGAATAGGCAAGGAAAACGTAATCTTTGTATCGGGCACAGACTGCTACGGCTCTCCCATTGCAGAGAGCTATCGCAAAATGTGTGAAGACGGTTACGAGGGAAGCATCATTGACTTCGTGCGTGAAAACCACGAGAGCCAGAAAAAGACCCTCGAAGATTATGAAATAAGCCTTGACCTCTTCGGTGCTTCGGGCATCGGCGAAACGGCAGAAATCCACAAGGACCTCAGCCGTGAGCTTATGGAAAAATGGTACGAGGGCGGGCATCTTGAAAAGCTCGTTACTTCTCAGTTTTACGATGCAAAGGCAGGGCAGTTCTTAAACGGCAGACAGGTTGTCGGCAAATGCCCCGTTGAAAACTGCTCTTCCGATAAGGGATATGCCGACGAGTGTTCTATGGGACATCAGTATATGCCCGAGGAACTCATCAATCCCAAGAGCACTCTTACAGGTGATACCCCCGAGATGCGCGATGTGGCGAACTGGTATATTGACCTTACCAGGTTCAAGGATTTGCTCGTCGAATATGTCGAGGATATATCAGAAAAAGAAAATGTGCGTCCGCTCGTTGCCAACACAATCCGCGAGTTTATGTCCGCACCTTTGGTATATGTAAAGAATGACTTTGCAGAAGATTACGAAAAAATTAAAGATACGCTCCCTCCTCACACCCTTGACAGCGGAGCTAACAAAACGTCGTTCTCTCTTGAGTTTGCAGATTTAGACGCAAGAGATAAGGCAAGAAACATATTAAACGAAAACTCTATTCGTTTCCGCGCGGGCAAGACTCTCGTTCCTTTCCGCCTTACAGGTAATATCGAGTGGGGCGTTCCCGCTCCCGTTCTTGACGGCGAAGAAGGTCTTACCATCTGGGTATGGCCCGAATCTCTGTGGGCGCCTATTTCTTTCACAAAAGCATATTTAAAAAGTATCGGCGCAAACGACGATGAATGGAAAAAGTATTGGTGCTCAAACGATGCCGAGGTCTTTCAGTTCATCGGTCAGGATAATATATACTTCTACGGAATTGCCGAGCCTGCTTTGTTTATGGCAACGCAGACGGGCGCAGAGCTTTCGGCAAAGCCCAATGACGGCAATCTTAAAATGCCGACACTCGTTGCAAACAACCACATCCTTTTCCTTAACAAAAAGGCAAGCAGCAGCGGCAATGTAAAGCCGCCTATGGCAGACGAGCTTTTCGAGCATTATCTGCCCGAGCATCTGCGTGCTCACTTTTTGGGACTCGGTCTTGGTTTAAAGAGCGTAAGCTTCCAACCAAAGCCTCT
Source organism: uncultured Clostridia bacterium (assembly GCA_937911665.1). Taxonomy (GTDB): domain Bacteria; phylum Bacillota; class Clostridia; order Monoglobales; family Monoglobaceae; genus UMGS1820. The sequence goes on from CALDQB010000042.1 coordinate 68,033, forward strand.
TAATCCCGTTGCAAACGAGAATGATGCAGACCCCGTAATGAAAGAGGGCAAGCTCCTCTCCAACGTATTTAACCGAATTGCACGCTCCTGCTTCTATACCGCTCAAAAGTATAACGATTGCAAGCTTCCCATCGCTCCGCTTGACGAAGAAGTTATCCGCGACAGTAAGGAAGTAATCCTCAAATATGAGCGCGCTATGTATAAGTTCGAATTCCATACAGTTATGAGTCTGCTTGACACTTATATCAGAAACGCCAACAAGTATTGGGCAAAATATATAGCAGAAGCAGACAAGGCAGACGATAACGAGCTTCGTATGAAGGTTCTCGCCAATGCCTTTCATATGGTAAGAGTTGCGGCGGTTCTTATGCACCCCGTTGCACCTAAGGGCTGCGAAATGCTCCGTGAATATCTTGGCTTTGGCGAAGATTTCTGGAGCTGGGACAGAATTTTTGATACCATGGAAGACTTCTGTGACGGGAAAGAGCATCAGCTCAAATTCTTAGAGCCGAGAATCGACTTCTTCCCTATGTACGCTGACTAATTAAAGGAGAATTATTTTATGAGTAAATTTCTTAACCCCACAAGAGTTGTTACCTCAAAAGATGCAATCTATCCTGACGCACTTATAAATAATCGTGATATTCAACCCCTCTTCTTCTCATATAAAGGCGAAGAAGCTATCGAAGGCTTTACCACCATTAAAAAAGGCGGATATGTTCTTGTTGATTTCGGCAAGGAGCTTCGCGGCGGTATAAATATAACTGTTCAATGGGCAGCAGATGAGAGCAAATGCAAACTCCACATAGTTTTTGGTGAGAGTGTTATGGAGGCTCTCAGCAATATCGGTGAGAAGAATGCAGGCAACTATCATTCTGTAAGGGACTACACCATCTCCTGCCCTAATATGAGCACACAGAGAATTGGTGACACGGGCTTTCGTTTTGCAAGAATAGAGGCTATTGACTCAAATGTTATTATAAACACAGTTAAAGCAGTATCCGACGTAAGAGAAATGGAGCACAAGGGCACTTTCGAATGTAATGATGCTCTTTTAAATAAGATATGGGAGGTCGGCGCATATACTGTTCAGCTTAACACCGACGAATATATATGGGACGGCTTAAAGCGTGACCGCCTTGTGTGGATAGGCGATATGCACCCCGAAACTTCTACAATTTCAGCAGTTTTCGGTAAGGATAACTCCATCCCTAAGAGTCTTGATTATGTTAACAAAAACACTCCCAACGGCGAGTGGATGAACAATATCCCCACCTATAGTATGTGGTGGGTGATGATTCATCATGACTATTATATGCATTGGGGCGACCTCGACTACCTCAAAGCGCAGGAGAAATCTCTCACCGCTCTTATTGATAAGTCAATCGCCCTGATTGATTCAAACTTTGCATCAGACGACGACCTCTATGAATTCGTAGATTGGAGCAGTCGATATACCGATGCGGCTTTCGAGGGCAGGCTGGCTGTGTTCTGTCTTGGTTTCAACCGTGCCGCAATACTTTGCGATGCCTTAGGAAATACTGCTTATGCTGACAAATGTCGCAAATATGCAAGTAAGCTTAAAACTATGACCGTTGAATGTACCTTGAGCAAACCTATGGCAGCTCTCTCGGTATTATCAGACAGAAACTCACACAATGCTATCGAGCTTCTCATGGGTAATTCTGCCGAGGATATGTCATGCTTTATGGGATATTATATCCTCCTCGCAAAAGCAAAAATGGGCCAGTACACAGAGGCTCTTGATATGACAAGAGCATACTGGGGTGCTATGCTCAAAATGGGAGCAACTACATTCTGGGAAGATTTCGATATAAAATGGCTTGAAAATTCTGCAGGAATTGAAGAGGTTACCCCCGAGGGAATGAATGATATCCACGGCGACTTTGGTAAGCATTGTTATCTCCAGTTCAGGCACAGTCTGTGCCACGGCTGGTCAAGCGGTCCTACTCCATTCCTTATGGAACAGATAGGCGGAATTGAAATCCTCGAGCCTGGCTGTAAAAAGGTTAAAATTTCTCCCAATATGGGCGACCTTGAATGGATAAAGGTTACATATCCTACACCCTACGGCAGTATAAAGATATCAGCCACACAAAAGGACGGCGCTATCAGCACAGAGATTGACGCCCCCGCCGAAATAGAAATCGTAAGATAATATAAGCTCGGCATATGCTGAGTGGATTTTTGCATTGTTGTTTGCATAAAAAAATCAGGCGGTACATACCGCCTGATTTTTTATACAAATTAATATATAATTCTTCTTCCGCCTGCAAATCTGCTTGCGTAATATGTACCGTCAGCAATACTTGCATATCTTACAACGTCACCTGTATGCGGTGCATGTATCATCATACCATCGCCAACATACATACCGATGTGGCTTATATAACCGCCACCGGGACTGCTGTAAAAGCCAACCAAATCACCAGGTGCCAAATTTTCTCTTGATACTGCTATACCATTCTTCATCTGGTCTGCAGCAACACGGTTGATGTTATAACCGAGCTGTCTGTATACATACTGCATAAGGCCGCTGCAATCAAAGCCCGAGGGACTTGTTCCGCCCCATACATAAGGAACACCGAGGAACTGTGCCGCAGTATTTACTGCCGCCTGACCTGCAGAAGTGTCAAGACCATAGGGAATGTCACCCTCAAAAACCTTGAGATATTCTGAAGAAACATATCCCATCAAACCATCGTTATTATATGCAACGCATACCCAGTCAGGTTCAATCCAATTAACTCTTACATATGTATACTTCAAAAGTTCTGCAACAACAGGGGCATCAGTTGACGCGTACGCTCTTACATTGAGATTATCCACATCAACAATGCCGTACATAAGACCAAAATCAATAGGCTCTGCCGGTTCTTCAATCGCATAAGCAGGGATAGAAACCAAAGCAGTCATAGTCAAAATCACGCAAATAAGTGCTGTAATCTTTCTTACAAATTTTTTATTAAAATAATTCAAAATTTAAAACCTCCAAGTTAATTAGTTAATACTTCCGTTTCTCACTCCTTTTATAAATTTCCGCACACAAATGTTCTCTTCCATTGGCATACAGATGTGTTAATTATACACCCGTTTTTCAAAAAAGTCAAGCTTTTCGGCACTTTTTGGGCATTTATGTCTGAAAATTACCATTATGTACCCCCACAAAACCCTTGCCGTTATAGGCTTTACAAGAATTATTAATTTTTTGTTAACAAACATTAATTTTGTGTAAAAAAGCACGCAAAAACGCCGTTTTTTAAATTTTCGGGCATATTTTTACGCCTTAACAAATGCTTTTTTATATTGAGATTTTTTGTATAATATGATATAATAATTTATATCTTTAAAAGGGGGTATCTAAATGAAAAGATTTGTGTCTGTTATTTTAATCCTTGTTATAACCCTTTCATTATCGCAGTTTACCTTTGCGGCAAGCGGTGATATTGCGGGCAAGATATATTCAACCGATATAAAGGCCTCTATAAACGGAGTATGGGTTGACTCTTATAACATCGGCGGTAAAACCGTGGTTATTGTAGAAGATATTACAAATCAATTCGAATATTACGATGCCCTGAGAACTCTTGTTATCGACGATTTAGCACCTCAGCGCCTTATAAGCGGCAAAAATACGAATACACAAAAATCAGGAAATGTCATAGGCAACATATATGAAACAGATATTAAAACATACTATCGCGGCAAGGAGCTGACAGGCTACTCGCTTGATGGAAAAATGGCCGTTGTAGTCGAGGAGCTTGGAGCGGACAATACATTTTCGCAAATCGGCGGAAAGTATATCTGGAATGAAAATCTGCGGACTATCACACTGGAAACATTATATCGTTACCCTTATTCAATGCGCAATATGCTTGAGGACAATGACTATAACATTATACTTACCGAAACCTATACAGGTCTTGACGCAACACCTACTCCATCCCCATTAAATGCAGGATATATTCTTTGCGAAAAGGAAATCCCCGATAATTCTATCATTCCCGTTAAATATAAGGGTGAAATTATCGGCTACAAGTGTAGCTTTGCTGACCTGTGGGTTGAAACAGACGAAAATGGGGGCTATTCCTGCAAAGAGATGCAAAGCCCTGTTGAATTCTTTTACGTTGATAAAGTTGAAGATATGATTTTTGAGGCAGGGCATATTCAAATTACGGCGCAGGATTGGCTGGACTATTTTAAAAATCACACCATAAGCACCATTAAAGACAGCTTTGAAACAGATGAATATATCTTCTTATTTATGTTCTCAAGTGCGATAATGAGCGGCAGGGACCGCCTCATAAAGATAAACAAAGCCGACGGAACAAAAATTGAGTATCAGGACTTTCCTGACCTTTGCGGCGCAGAACGCTTTGAGAAAATAGTGATTGACAGGGAAAACGAAAAGGTTTATCTCCCGTATGATAAGGATTATGTGATAAATCTCAAGACAGACGAAATCAGGGTTTATGATAAACTTGAAACCGACCTTTACGTTGGCTCGGCAGATGGCAAGCCGTCTGAATATGATGTTGAATCGGCACGAAATACTCAGTATGAATATAGGCTACTCTCCATTGATGATAACAGAGAAATGCTTATTAAAGGCTTTGGGACGCCTGAATTCTATTATGCAAATATGCTGCCCCTTGCTGAAACCTTTGATTTTTTGAACATTAAATATTCCTTTGAAAATGACATATTGACCATTGACACAAGCGAGGCAAAGCGCTTCTATCTCGAACGCACAGAAAATAAAATTGATATATTGGGAAAAGAGCCGATTAGCTATCTCTATGTTGACAAAGTGATTTTAAATGGTGAGGAAACAGAAATTACATATGATTATATAAGCGGACATTTTCAAAACACGCACCACGGCAGAGCGGAGGCAAAGCCTTATGTATGCAACGGCAAGGTTTATATAAACGATAGCTTTATAAGTCTTATCTGCAACAACACATCTATTTAAAGAAAGGCTGTGAATTATATGAATGTATATGATTTTGATGACACAATATACAGAGGTGACAGTACAAGAGATTTTATAATCTGGTGTGCAAAGCGAAAGCCGACTCTTGCCATTCACCACATCAAAACAGGCGTCGCTTTCCTTTCATATAAATCGAAGCTTACAAGCAAAACTCATTTTAAAGAGCGTATGTTCGGCTTTTTGCAAAGAATTGACGATATTGATTCTCTGCTTGAAGAGTTCTGGGATATACACATCAAAAACATCAAAAAATGGTACATAAATCATCACCAAAAAGATGATGTTATAATTTCTGCATCCCCTGAATTCCTTTTACTTCCCGCTATGCGACGGCTCGGGATTGAAAATCTTATGGCATCAAGGGTCGATAAACACACCGGTTTCTATCTTGGGATAAACTGTTTCGGGGCAAAGAAGGTACAACGCTTTAAAGAAATGTTCGACGGCAATATCGATGACTTCTTCTCCGATTCCCTCTCTGATGCACCGCTTGCAAAGCTCGCAGACAGAGCCTTTATCGTAAAAGGCGATGCAATTATCCCCTGGAATGTGTAAAATAATTTTTTGAATAATTATAAAAAATCAAAAAAATTCTTGAATAATTGCCCTGTGTCCTAGATTTTTGTAATTATAAAAAAGCAAAAATTTTATTTATCCAATGCCACTGACCCATAATTTCAATAATTATAAAAAATCAAAATTTTATTTATCCAATGCCAAGCCCGCTTCCGCCCAAGCCAAGCCGCGGGGCGGCAAGGTAAAAATTTTTGATTTTTTGCCTCCCTTGCCTAAAGGGATGTGGCATTTTCGCAAGAAAACGACGGAGGGATTCATATTTTTCAAATAAAGGAGCGGCCGAAGCCGCTCCTTTAATATTCGTATACATCGCACACATAAACGGTTTTGTTATCTACCCGAAACTTTATCTCAAAGCCCGAAAATTTCATTCCGTAAACCCGCTCCGAATCATCCTGATATGAAGGTCTCGGGTCCTGTGACAGAATTTCGGTAAGAGCCTGCACCTTATCATCCTGAAGCAGTTTCCTGAATTTATCGGGGATTTCAACCGAGAGGGAATACTCCTTAACGTCTTTAGCAAAGCCGTCAACTGCATCTGGGTGGCAATCGACGTACTCAAGATACGGCTTTATATCATAAATCGGGGTATTATCGAGCATATCAACCCCCGAGACATAAATAACGGGACCACAATCCTCTGTATATTCAATTCTCTCAAGAACCACGCTTGAGAGTCCTATGGGATTGGGTCTGTTTGGCGAACGCGTTGCAAACACACCCACTCTCTTATTACCGCCAAGTCTTGGCGGTCTTACAGTCGGTGACCATTCGCTGTTTTTATTTTCAGAAAATTCCCATATAAGCCATAGGTGCGAAAACCCATCAAGCCCCGCAAGCGCCGTCTTATTTCTGTATTCAGGCTCAAAAACTATCATCCCCGCAGTTTTAGAGGCAAGTCCGCTCTGGCGGGGAATGCCGAATTTCTCGGGAAAGTCGGTTTTTATATGTGCAATTACTTTCATTATGCCTCTTCCGTTACTCTGTTTTCAGCTATTCTCTCTTCGTCTGTTTTTCTGTTGGCTGGAGAGTTTGCACGGCTCCAATCTCTTTTGCGGATTTCGGCAAGCTCTTCTTCCTGCTCAAAGGTTACAGGAATTTGCTCACTTATTTCGACAAGGGCATCCTTATATTTATCGTTGCTTCTCTTTAAAAGAATTGCCGCAACCGATGTTCCTATAAACGCCATAAAAAATATAACTGCCGCTAATTTCCAAAGTCCTTTTTTTCTCATACATTCTTTTGCGTATCCATAATATTCTGTGTTCATTTTATATCCTCCTGTTTTAATTATTTAAATTATTATTCCCACACAGGCGTATACTTATTTCCCCTGATGAGAGAGTTTTTATTTCTCCGTTGCTTGTACGTATCACCAATCCGCCGCTTTTATCGATGTCTATTGCCTCCGCCTCGCCTATCCCGAAATTTAATACATTTATTCTTTTACCAATCACGAGAGAGCGTTTTTTGTATTCATCGATAAAATTATTATCGGCTATCATTGCTTTGATATTTTCCATTCCATTTATAATAGCCGCCGCAAGCCGATTTCTGTCAACCCCGCCGAGCGAACCTGCTATATCCTTTATTTCATCCGGAAAGTCCTCACCCTCGCAATTTATTCCTATACCGATTATCACATATTCGATATCGTTGTCTGAATTTCTTATTGCTTCGGCAAGAATTCCGCAGACTTTTTTGCCGTCTAAATACAAGTCATTTACCCACTTTATCTGCGGATATATGCCCTCCGTATTCTCTATTGCACGGCAAACTATAACCGATGTGGCGGTAGTCAGCAAAACACTCTGCTCTTCGGGGAAATCGCCCTTTATCAAAAAGCTCATGTAAATTCCGTTTCCCTTTGGCGAATAAAAGCTCCGCCCGAGTCTGCCTCTGCCCTCTGTCTGACAATCGGCAATAATCACGGCATCCTCTTCCCCGCTTATTGCAAGGCGCTTTGCCTCTGCGTTGGTGGAATCTATTACATCATAGACAACTATCCTATTTTGTGCATCTTCAATGTAACTGCAAATTAAATCCTTTGATAACCCACTCATCTGTCCACCAACCTGACATTTTCTTCACCGAGCAACATGGCAAGACGCTCTATTTTCCCGTCACTTCTTTCAACCCACATAGACGCGGGCGCTTTGAGTACCTGCCCTGTGTCCTCGTATTTTATGGCAACCTCAATATCGCCGTTTCCTCCGCGCAGAATTTCTTTTATTCCCTCGATAGCTCTGCTGTCGCGCGAGTCTGCACGCAGATATAACCTTGACCTTTTCCTTGCAGTAACGTCGAGAGGCTTTATATCCTCAAGTCGAAGCTTGGGCGGTGCATCCTCGGTCATATCAAGATTTCCGCAGATGGTCACCTGCATATCAGGACGTGCAAGGGGATCGCATTTACGAAGTTGTGACGGAAAGATAATAACCTCTATACTGCCCGTCAAATCCTCAAGCTCGACATACCTCATCATCTCGCCTTTTTTAGTGAGCTGGTCTCTTGCCTTTGTAATAACGCCCGATATAGCAACCTGTGAACCGATATTAAACTTATGATTTTCGTTCTCCGTAATCTCAATAACCGATGCCGTCGATGTCGCTTTTACCGCCTCGGCACAACTGTCAAGCGGGTGTCCCGATACATACATACCGATACACTCTTTCTCCATAGCGAGAATTTCTTTCTCGGGGAATTCCTCTGCATCAGGGAAGTTATCCGCCGCAGGCACGCTCTCTGTCATTTGCGAGAACATATCAATCTGCCCCGGCATAACATTTTTGGCTCTGGCAACCGCATCGTCAAGGACACGCTCAAATACGTTTATAAGAACTGAGCGTTTGAGAGAAAAGCTGTCAAATGCCCCGCATCTTATCAGGCTTTCCACAACGCGCTTGTTGATTTTTCTGCCCGCCATTCTCTCGCAGAAATCAGTAAAGCCCGTAAAGTCTCCGTTTGCGTCACGCTCTGCGGTAATCTCGTCGACGATTGAACCGCCTACGTTTTTAACTGCAGCAAGCCCAAATCGGATTTCACCGCCGCTTGCCGAAAATGTTCTTCCGCTTTTGTTTATATCAGGCGGAAGCATAGTTATGCCAAGCTTTTTCACAACCCCGATATATTTTGAAACCTTATCACTGCTATCTATAAATGATGTGAGCAGAGCCGCGAAAAATTCCACAGGGTATTTTGCCTTAAGCCACGCAGTCTGATACGCAACTACTGCATATGCCGCCGCGTGCGACTTGTTAAATGCATATGACGCAAAATCCATCATCTCATCGAAAATCTCTGCCGCTGTCTTTTCGTCAACACCCCGGGCTACTGCTCCGTCAACGCTGTTATCCCCGTCTTTTATTCCATAGACAAAGTTCTTCTTCTCCTCTGCCATTACGTCTGCCTTTTTCTTAGACATTGCACGGCGTACAAGGTCGGCTCTGCCGAGAGAATACCCGCCAAGCTCACGTACAATCTGCATTACCTGTTCCTGATAAACAATACATCCGTATGTTACATCAAGAATATGTTCAAGCATGGGATGCTTATATTTTACATTTTTCGGATTATTTTTGTTTGCAACATATTTCGGTATTGAATCCATAGGACCCGGACGATAGAGAGAAATTCCCGCAATTATATCCTCAAGGGAATTGGGGCGAAGCTCCTTCATAAACTGCCGCATACCGCTGCTTTCTAACTGGAACACGCCGTCTGTTTCCCCCGCAGAGAGCATATCATATACGTCCTTATCATCCATAGAAAGCGCATCAATATCAATATGTACGCCATATTCCCTTTCAATATGAGCAATCGCATCACGAATAACAGTAAGTGTACGAAGCCCAAGGAAATCCATTTTGAGAAGACCGAGTCTCTCTATTGTTGTCATTGTAAACTGTGTAGTTATTACATCATCATTTTTCTGCAGAGGAACATAGTTCATTATTCCGCCGCTTGTGATAACAACGCCTGCCGCGTGGGTAGAGGTATGTCTCGGCAATCCCTCAAGCTCTATCGCTGTGTCAATAAGCTTCTTTATCTGCTCGCTTCCATCATATAATTCCTTGAGCTTATAGTTTACAGTGAGTGCCTTTTCAATTGTCATTTTAAGCTCCATAGGAACCTGTTTTGCGACCTCGTCCACCACTCCGTAAGGAATATTAAGAGCACGCCCTACATCACGAATAGCAAGCCTTGCCGCCATTGTACCAAAGGTTACAATCTGTGCAACGTTATCCTCGCCATATTTTCTGTTGACATAGTCGATAACCTCACCTCTGCGTTCATAGCAGAAGTCAATATCGATATCGGGCATACTTACGCGCTCGGGATTTAAAAATCTTTCAAAAATCAATCCGTATTTTATCGGGTCAACATTTGTTATATGCAGGCAATAGGAAACTACACTTCCTGCCGCGCTTCCTCTGCCGGGGCCTACCATAATGCCGTTTTGTCTTGCATAATGAATAAAATCCCTAACAATCAGGAAGTAATCCACATACCCCATAAGCCTTATTGTTTCAAGCTCATACTCCATTCGCTCTTTAACGCTTCCGTCATCGTCGGGGTAGCGCTCACGCATACCCTCCTCCGTAAGATTTCTTAAATATTCATACGGAGTAAAGCCTTCGGGCACATCAAATTTCGGTAAATGAAGCTTACCGAATTCAATTTCAACATTACACCTGTCTGCGATTTTTTGGGTGTTTTCAAGAGCCTCGGGGATGTATGAGAAAAGGTCATTCATCTCCTCCTCGCTCTTTAAATAAAGCTGGTCGGTGCTCATCTTCATTCTGTCCTCATCATCGACCGTCTTTCCCATCTGGATGCACATAAGCACATCCTGATACTCTGCATCTGTCACCTTTGTATAGTGAACGTCGTTTGTTGCAACAACGTCAAGCTCCAGCTCCTTTGCAAGATGAATAAGCTCACTGTTGAGCTTTTTCTGTTCAAATATTCCGTGGTCCTGAATTTCAATAAAATATCTGTCTTTGCCAAATATATCTATAAATTCAAGAGCGCGGCGCTTTGCCTCCTCGTAATTTCCCGCCAGAATTTGTCTGGAGAGCACGCCAGCCATACAGGCGCTCATAGCGATAACACCCTCGCTATGCTCGCGCAGAAGCTCCATATCTATTCTCGGTCTGTAATAAAACCCTTCTGTAAAGCCCGCCGATACAAGCTTTATAATATTATTATAGCCAACATTGTTTTCTGCAAGCAAAATAAGGTGACAGCTTTGCGAATCAAGCTCATACGTTTTATCAAAACGCGACCTTGCCGCAACATACACCTCGCAACCGATTATAGGCTTAATTCCGTTGCTTTTTGCGCTTTCGTAAAAATCGATTACCCCGTACATATTACCATGGTCAGTAATCGCGAGCGCAGTCTGTCCAACCTCTTTTGCCCTCTCTATTAACTTTGGAATTGTACCCTCCCCGTCGAGCAAGCTGTACGCGGTGTGGGTGTGCAAATGTACAAATGCCATTTGTCATCATTCCTCTTTCTGTAATCTCTCCGCTATTGCCATAATTCTTTTAAATCTATGATTTACCCCCGATTTACCAAGCGGAGGATTTAAAAGCTCTCCAAGTTCAGAAAGACTCTTCGATTTGTGAACAAGACGAAGCTCTGCTATCTCCCTTAAATCATCGGGAAGCTCATCAAGTCCCGTCGTATCCGCTATAATCTCAATAGCCTTTACCTGCCGAACCGACGCGTCAAACGTCTTTTCCCAATTAGCAGTTTCGCTGTTTATTGTCCGATTAAAATCGTTTCGTATTTCCTTTTCGATTTTTATGTTTATAAGCTCCATCTGTGCTCTGTATGCCCCTATAAATGTAAGAAAATCAAGTATAATCTCACTGTTTTTTATATAGTGCACATATTTAGATTTACGGACAGCGGTCTTAAATTCAAACCCCGCCCGCCTTAATAAACCCGAAAAATCACGGCTGAGCCCCGAATATGGAGCTACTATCTCAAGATTATAGTTCTTGTTAGGGTCGATTACTGTGCCTCCGCCCAAAAAAGCCGAACGTATAAAGCTACGGCTCTCATCCTCATCATTTTTAATATAAGGCGGTATGCCATATCTTGAAAGTCCCGATTTTTCATCAATTATTTCAAACTCCGTTAGAAGCTCTTTAAGCTTTGTCTTTTTTTGCGCAGTCACCGTACATCTTTGGGAATTATCGGCTGCACCTACGCTGTCGATTTCAATTCCGGTCACAGAACACAAATATTTGAATCTGTCAAGAACATCTCTGTTCTCGGTCGTAAACTTTACAGATTCGCGATAGATTGTTCCTCCAAAGAGCATAAGTCCCGCAAGCTCTGTTTTGGGATTTTCAACACTCTCCCCCTCGCGCCTGCACAATTCTTCTTTTGTTATAACAGAAAAGGATTTCATAACTACTCTCCATCTGTGCAGGCACCGATTTAAAATTCACCTACGAATTTCACCTCGGGTTCAAGCCTTACACCATATTTATCCTCAACTACCCCTTGTATCTTCTCTATAAGAGCCGCAACATCACTCGCCGTCGCTCCGCCAGCGTTTATTACAAAGCCTGCGTGCTTGGTCGAAACCTCTGCTCCGCCAACACTGCATCCCATAAGTCCGCTGTCTTGTATGAGCGCCCCCGCAAAATACCCCTCGGGTCTTTTAAAGGTGCTGCCCGCACTTGGTTTGTCAAGAGGCTGTTTATCACTTCTCCGTGCCGAAAGGTCATTCATTTTAGCACGTATGTCATCGGGATTTCCCTTCTTCAAGCGAAGAGTAGCACCGACAATTATCGCATTGTTCTTGCCAAAAATGCTTGTTCTGTAACCGAACTCACATTCATCGCACGGAATTGTAACAATTTCTTCCCTATCGGTGTCAATATAAGTAACGTCGGCTATAATACCCTTCATTTCTTCGCCGTATGCGCCCGCATTCATAAAAATTGCACCGCCGAGAGTTCCCGGTATCCCCGATGCAAATTCAAGTCCTTCAAGCTCATTTCTGAGCGCGGTATTTGCAAGTCGCGAAAGCTTAATTCCGCTCTCTGCGTAGATTGTGTTCTCCGACACCTCGCAGGCACTCATATTATTTGAAATTTTTATTACCGCACCCCTGATGCCCTTATCTCCTACCAGAAGATTTGAGCCGTTTCCCATAACGAAGTATGGGATTTCAAAGCGTTTCAAAACCGATATTGCCTCCAAAAGACCGCTTGCGCTCTTTGGTTCAATCATCATATCTGCTATTCCGCCTATTTTAAACGTCGTATGACGGCTCATAGGCTCCGAGAGTACAACCGAACACAGACCTGCTTCTTCTATCAATCTGACTATTGTTTCCTGCACTTAGCAACACCCTCTCTAAAAATCATTTATAAACTCTCCCTGAGCAAACACTGATTTATTCGAAATTGTAGGGCACAGCCTTTAGGATGTGCCGAAAACACGTGGTCTGCGGTGCGTCCACCTCCCTTTAGGCAAGGGAGGCATTGCCGAACCCTACTATTCGATTTAATCATCAATTACTTAGGCCCTTTAAGATGCTTCTTGAATGTTTCTGCGTTTAAATTCGCTACAAGCTCTTCAGGGAAGTCAATATCCTCAAGCATTTTAATCGCTCTGTCAAACACACCTATATCGGTGGCAAAATGTGCATCGGAGCTTACCACAATTTTTGTTCCGTACTTTTTGCACGCAAGAGCGATTTTTACGCAGTTCTCCGCATTTTGCGGTCTCGCCGTATAGGAATGATTATTTATCTCGATACACTTATTATATTCCTTTGCCGCCTTTACCACCACATCTATATCATACGCATATTGGGGACTTCCGCTGTGTCCTATTATCGTTACATACGGGTTTTTAATAACCTCTAAATATGTGGCGGTATGCTCCTCCACCGTTCCTTGTATATAACACGGCGTATGAATTGACGCCACAATAATTTCCATCCGCTTCTGGTCATCAGGCGGAAGGTCAATGTTACCCTTTTTGTCGATTATGTTTACCTCTGCTCCATAGAGCATCTCTACGCCGTCAATCTCTTTTGGCAGAGAATGCAAATTCCTAAAATGCCATATATGCGGCGAATCGGGCATAGCAGGGCCATGGTCTGTCATACAAAGCATCTCGAGTCCGCGTTTTTTCGCCATAACTGCATTTTCCATCAAGGTGCTGTACGCGTGTGCGCTGAAATTTGTATGCGTGTGTGTATCTACAAGAATTTTCATATTCAAGTCCTTTCTATCCCTTGAAGCCGCCTCCAAGATGCTCGGCAATACGTCTGTTGAGTTCTTCTGCTGCGTTGTAGCCCATTCTCTTTTGTCTGTTGTTCATAGCGGCAACCTCAAAGATAACCGCAAGGTTTCTGCCGGGTCGAACAGGAATGGTAAGAGACGGAATATCAAGTCCCAATATATTTGTATACTCATCTACAAGTCCGAGTCTGTCGTACTGCTTTCCGCTCTCCCATGCTTCAAGATGTATAATTAAATCGATTTTTTCAGACTCCTTAACGGCGCCCATACCAAATATGTTCTTTACATCGACAATTCCTATACCCCTGATTTCAATAAAGTGTCTTATGATATCAGGCGAATATCCAACAAGTGAAATCGACGAAACCTTCTTTATTTCAACCGCGTCATCGGCAACCAGACGGTGACCTCTCTTTATAAGCTCAACTGCCGCCTCGCTCTTACCAACACCGCTTTCGCCCGTTATAAAGAGTCCCTGTCCGTAAACCTCAACCAATACACCATGGCGTGTAATTCTGGGCGCAAGCTCTACATTAAGAAATGCATTGAGCGCACTTGTGAAGTTTGATGTGGACTGGGCACTTCTTAAAACAGGGGTCTTATATTCCTCCGCAAGATGCATCATCTCGGGGGTCGCGTTACCGTTTCTTGTCAAAACAACCGCCGCAACATTCTTCTCGAAAAGCTGCTTGAGTGCATTATATCTCTCCTCCGAGGTAAGCGTTGCCAAATAGGTAGTCTCAACCATTCCGAAAATCTGAATTCGTCTTGGGTCAAAGTAATCAAAAAAACCTGTAATCTGAAGTCCCGGGCGGTTTAAATCCGCAGTTGTAACCACAACCTCTCTCTCGGGGTAATAAAGCTTATCAAGCTTCATTTTATTAATAATTTTGGATAATTCTACGCTGAATTCTTCGTTCTTATAATCTCCCATTACATAACACCTCTTTTGTATTGGCCGAATATAGTCTTCGTCACTTTCCATTATACTATTAACGCACATATTTTGCAAATATATTTTAGATATATTTTTTAATTTTTTTGCAAAAAATACTTGCATTCTTTAAATCTTTCTGTTATAATAGTGCGAGTCGAATATTTTGTTGAAGATTTAAGGAGGTGTATCTATATGGCAAAATGTGAAATTTGCGGCAAGGGCGTTACATTTGGTATCAAGGTTTCTCACTCTCACCGCAGAGCTAACAAAGCTTGGAAGCCCAACGTAAGACGCGTTAAAGCTATCGTTGACGGCACCCCGACTAAAGTTTATGCTTGCACCAGATGTTTGAGATCCGGCAAGGTTAATCGTGCCGTATAGTCATTTCTTTTATGGTATATATCAGATTATGACATCTACAATTAAAGACCTGCAAAAGCAGGTCTTTTTTTATTATCCAAGATTTATACTTCTTATCTTGCTTCGCACCGCCAGAACCTGCGACGGCGATACGGACAATTCATCTACCCCCATTTTTAAAAACTGTTCGGTAAGAGAGGTGTCTGCACCAAGCTCTCCGCAGATTCCAACCCATATTCCGTTTTTTCGTGCGCTTTGGCACGTCATTTCTATCATACGCATAATGGACGGATGATACGGATTGAAAAACTCATCAAGGACGGGATTTTGCCGATCTATTGCCATTGTATATTGCGAGAGGTCATTCGTTCCTATGCTGAAAAAATCGACCTCTTTGGCAAGTATATCGCTTATGAGCGCCGCAGCAGGCGTTTCAATCATTATTCCCTCTTCGACCTTATTGTAGGGTATTCCCTCGGCTGCAAGCTCTGCCCTGACCTCTGCCGAAATCGCCTTAACTCTTATCACCTCTTCAAGCGAAGTTATCATCGGATACATAATCGAAATTTTCCCGTGCTTTGACGCTCTGTAAATCGCCCGAAGCTGTGTCTTAAAAAGTTCCGTCCTTGCAAGGCACAGACGTATTGCACGAAAGCCGAGTGCGGGATTTTCTTCTTTTGGGAGATTGAAATAATCCGCCTGCTTATCGGCGCCGATATCAAGCGTTCTTATTATAACCCTTTTCCCCGCCATTGTTTCGGCTACTCTTTTGTAAACCGAAAACTGTTCATCTTCGGTTGGATATGTTTTACTTTCGAGATATATAAACTCACTTCGGAAAAGCCCTATTCCCTCTGCATCATTTTGCAGAACATACGCAAGGTCTTTAAGGTTGCCTATGTTTGCATATAGCATAACCTTGCGCCCGTCGAGAGTAACATCCTCCTTGCCTTTGAGTTCAAGCAGAAGCTTTCTTTGGTTTTCTTCCTCTTTTCGTTTTTCTTCCATTCTGGATATGATATCCTCGCTCGGCTCTATATATATTACTCCATTCTCTCCGTCAACTACCGCCATTTTCCCCTCAAGCTCTTCGGATAATTCAATATCGGTACTGACAAGGGCGGGAATGTTCATTGTTCTTGCCAGGATTGCTGTGTGCGAGTTGGCAGAGCCGTTTACCGTGACAAATGCAAGAACATTATTTTTATCAAGCTGCACAGTTTCGCTGGGTGCCAAATCGTCTGCGAGTATTATTACAGGCTCATCGCTTTTTTTAAACTTCTCGGCATCTCCCTCAAGTATACCCACAAGTCTCTCTGATATATCCCTGACATCCGCCGCCCTCTCACGCATATACGAATCATTCATAGACAAAAACATATCAGCGAAGTTATCCGCCGCACGCGAGGCGGCATACTCCGCATTTACGCCCTGCTCCGAAATAATACTACGCACGGAATCTATATAATCATCGTCATCGAGCATCATCTGATGTATCTCAAATATAGCGGCATTTGCCTCTCCTACCTCGCGAAGAGCTTTTGCATAAAGGTCACCAAGTTCCCTCTTTGCTTTTTCTCTTGATTCTTCAAAGCGCTCAAGCTCCTTTTTTGTATCATCAATTCTGCGCCGAGTCACACGCCGCTCGTTTTTTGCCAAGATACGAATTTTACCTATCGCCGTACCCCCGCATACGCTCTTTCCTTTGCAAGTAAGCATCTTTTTCAGTCCTTTCGCAAAAAAATCAAAGGTTCTTTTTCATAAAGCTTTCCATCTCTGCCGCCGCTCTTTCCTCGTCATCACCCGAAACAGTTACACTTACCTCCTGACCGCATTTTACACCAAGACCCATAACGGCAAAAATTTTCTTCGCATCAGCCTCTTTGCCGTCCTTGATTATTTTTATTTCTGACGCAAACCCCTTTGCCGCCTTTACAAGCTCTCCCGCGGGTCTTGCATGAATTCCGTCACAATCCGTTATTATATATTTAAACTCTTTCATAATCAGTTCACCCTTTTTAAGATTAAATTTTCTTTTAGTATTCTACTCAAAACATAAATTTATTATTATTCCAAAATAAAAAAGACGGTTTTCAAAACCGCCAAGTTTGAAAATTATTATTTTTATATTGCAATTTATGTAAAAATGTGGTTTAATCAAAGTAACATCTAAAACAATAAGGAGTGGTACTTTATGAAGAGAATTTTATCTTTATTTATTGCTTTGGCAATGTTGCTTTCGTTTACATCGGCGTTTGCAGCCGAAGATGATGTAGCTGCTCGCTTTGAGCAGGCGATGCTGACGCAGTATAATAGCGGTGCAATCAAAATGAATATCGGCATAGATGTCGATGGCTCGGTTTTCAATCAGGACGAAGACCTTACAATGATTAAAGAGGTTATCAATGGTCTTGACATCGTATATGACCTCAATGTATTGGGAAATGCCGACAACACCAAAATTGAAGCCAGCGGAGATATTTCTATAATATCCGATATGCTTATTGAGTCCCTTACAGGTATGCCCGGGGACACCTCCATGGACTTTGATGTATGGCTTGATATGGATGTTTCTGATATAGAAAATCCTGTGTACTATATGATTATGAAGGACCCGTTTAATAATGATTATATGATAGTTGACGTTGCGGGCGATGTATTTACAGAATCACTTATGCAGGCGCAGAACACAGGCTTATTTAATTCAGAGCAGGCTCTTGAATTTAACAAAAAGGTATATTCGGGCATAGATACAAATGTAAAATTTGCAGACGGAAAATATACTCTTACAATGACAGATGCAGAGTTTAAGACGGCTATCGCAAAATTTATAACAAACCTGATTGATGCTATGGCAGAGCTTGGTATTCCCCAGGATGAAATCGGCGAAATCAAATCGGAGCTTACCGAGGCTATGCTTCCCTTTGCATCGCTGCAGCTCTTTGATAAGGACGAAGCTTTTATCCTCACCTGCGAAGTTGACGAAAACAATTTGTGCACAGGCATCAGCTTTAAGCTCAACCTTGATGCAAATATTTATGATTTAGGAGTTATTTTCACTCCCGAAGATTTTGAAGGCGAATTCCGTGACGACTGGAATATAAAATGCCGTCTTTCGATGGATATGAAGTATGGCAAGCTTCCCGAAAATTTCTCTGTTGAATATCCCGTCCTCACCCCCGACAACGGTGTAAACTTTATAGACTTTTACAATGCAGGAACATTTGAGTATGATGTGGACTGGGCAACTCCTCTTACAGTTAACTATAACGGAAGCGAAATAGCCTTTGACGAACCGCCCGTACTTCTCAGAAACAGAACAATGGTTCCCATTCGCGCCCTTGCAAATGCAATCGGCATAAGCGACGAAAACATCTCATATGATGAGGCAACCGAGAGAATTGTCCTCAAAAATGAAACAACCGAAATCGTGATGTATGTAAACAGTAAATACGCATACCTCAACGGAGAGCTTAAATTCTTTGATGTTCCCGCTGTTGAAAATAACGGCAGAACCTATATCCCCGCAAGAGCAATTTCAGAATTCTTCGGCAAGAATGTTGACTATACCGATCTCGCATATAGCGGCGGCTTTGGACTGATAGTAGACATAACAGACTAAGATAAAAAACAAAAATCCCTGCAGCGATGGCTGCAGGGATTTTTGTTTTTAAAGCAAATTTTTTCTCAATTCTTCGGAAGATGCAGGGTGGATATAGGACGGTGCTATATCAAACACGGTTTTGCATCCGCACTGACCCTCACAATTTAAGCGATATGCGGCACGTGCATATGCAACAAGTACGCTTGATGTAAATTCGGGATTTGAGTCAAGCTGTAATCTATATTCAACGATGTGCTTATTCTCATTGTTAAATCCTGTTGTTCCTGAGCGGAAAACCATTCCGCCATGGGGAATACCCTTGTGGTCACGCATAAGCTCTTCTTCGCTTATAAAATGAACCGTTGTATCATAGTCGGCAAAGTAGTTCGGCATCGTCTTGATTGCATTTTCGATTTCGGCAAGGTTTGCGCCCTCCTCTGCCACAACAAAACATTCACGTATATGCTTTTCTCTTGTTGTAAGCTCGGGATTTTCGCCGTTTCTCACTCTCTCGAGAGCATCTTCAACGGGAATGGTATACTGGCGGGCATCCTTTACGCCCTCTATTCTGCGTATTGCATCAGAATGTCCCTGACTTACGCCCTTGCCCCAGAAAGTGTAGTCCTTGCCGTTTGGCAAGATAGCCTGTCCCATAAGACGATTAAGAGAAAACAGACCAGGGTCCCAACCGACAGAGATAATACTTATCTTTCCGCTCTCTCGGCTTGCTTTATCAACATTGTCAAAATGCTCGGGTATTTTTGCGTGAGTATCAAAACTGTCAATTACGTTAAAGTATTTTGCAAGCTCGGGCGTCTGCACGGGCAAATCATTTGCACTTCCGCCGCACAAAATCAAAACATCTATCTTATCTTTCATATCCTTTGCCGCATCCATTGAATATACGGGGATACCGCTTACGGTCTTTATACTATCGGGATTTCTTCTTGTAAACAGAGCTACAAGCTCCATATCATCACATTTAGATATAGCCGCTTCTACACCTCTGCCCAAATTTCCGTAGCCTGCTATTCCGACTCTGATTTTCATCTTAATCACCCTTTCAAAATGTCATTTAAATTCTTTATAAGTAATAACATAAAATATTCAAAATTTCAAGTCCTGCACAGAATTTTATTCAAAAATCTGCATAACATCGCCATCGTCAGTTTTGCAAAAAACCTGCCTGCGATGAATTTCTGCCATATCGGCACAGATGTGCGTATACCGCTCGCAAAGAGCCGACACTACCGCATCGGGTTTTAGGTTTCGCTCTCCGCCCGCATCAAGCACAAGCCTTACAGAGAGAGTATCATTCTGCTTTTCTGTAATCTCCCACGCTCTGATATAATCCATCAGGTTGATAGGCTTGTCTATCTTTTTCTTAGTTTTCTTCATAACTATGACTTCGTCCAGAGAGAAAAAGTCTTTAATATCATTTTCCGCTATCTCTCTGTCTGCAAACAGTTTTATGATATACTCTGCACATACTATGTCTGCCGCCTTGCATACTATATCTGAAACTGCCGTTATTCTTATATCAGGAGGGAGGCACGCATTGAGCTTTTCTTTTATTTCTGTATCCGATGTCTTGCCATCCTCAAATGATATATCAACCGCCTCGCACTCGCTGGTAACACCGACGGGAAGAGGCAGAGCAAATGTTATCTTCTGGTGCGGATTAAAGCCCTGCGAATACTCAACAGGGAGTCCGCTTCGCATTATGGCACGGGTAAAGCATCTGAGCAAATCAAGATGAGATATATATTTTGCCATTCCCATTTTTGTAAATCTTATTCTTCTCTTACTCAAAGCAAACACCCCTTTCGAATTGTGCCGCTCCGCAACCTGTGCAATTATCGCGACAAGACGGAGTTACCTCGCCCCTGTATGCCTTTTCGCGCTCTTTCTTTAAAAATTCTTTGCTGACACCGATATCTGCATAATCCCAGGGCAGAATTTCGTCATAGCCGATTTCTCTGTATGCATAGAATTCGGGGTCAATTCCGTTTATTCTGAAAGCCTCCATCCACTTTTCATAATCAAAAAAGTCTGTCCAGCCGTCAAACTTGCAGCCAAGCTCATACGCTGTAATCAGCACCTCGCCCAGACGTCTGTCACCCTTTGCAAAAACCGCCTCTAAAAAGCTTACGTCACTCTCGTGCCAGTTATATACTATTTTCTTGCTCTTTATGCTCTTTTTCAGCATATCCGCCTTACGTTCCATTTCTGAAATTCTGTTCTGCGGCTCCCATTGGAAAGGCGTAAACGGCTTCGGCACGAAGAATGATGTACTTACCGTTACCGACGCATTACGCCCCTTTCTTATCTCAACGGGGAGTTCATAAAACGCGTCTATTACCTTTTGTGAAAGCTCGCCAATGCCAAGTACATCTTCGTCGGTTTCGGTAGGAAGTCCCAACATAAAATATAACTTCATTCTGTTGTATCCGCCGCCAAACGCGATTTTCGATGTCCTGATAAGGTCTTCTTCAAGCACGTTTTTATTTATAACATCGCGAAGTCTTTGCGTTCCCGCCTCGGGCGCAAAGGTAAGACCGCTCTTTTTAACCTTTTGCACCTTTTCCATAAGCTCCATCGAAAAATTATCCACACGAAGCGACGGAAGTGACAAGTTTATACGCTTGTCAACGGTAAGGTCTAAAAGTCCGTCGGTCAGTTCAAAGAGCTTTGTATAATCGCTGGTACTGAGCGATGACATTGACATTTCTTCATAACCCGTAGCGTCGATTGACTCCTTTGCAACGCCGAGGAGCTTTTCAACGGAACGCTCTCTTACAGGTCTGTATATATATCCCGCCTGACAGAAACGGCAGCCTCTTATACAACCACGGAAGAGTTCGAGCATTATGCGGTCATGAACAGTTTCCATAAACGGCACTATCAAATCTATCGGTATATATGTGTTATCGAGGTCTTTTATAATCCTCTTTTTAACTTTTGCGGGTACACCTTCTCTGTTTGGCGTAAATGATTTTATCGTGTTATCCGCGTTATACTCCACATCATAAAACGAGGGGACATATACTCCCTCTATCTTTGCTATACTCTCAAGAAATGCCTCTCTTTTCTCACCGCTGTCTCTCCAGATTTTGTACGCATCCATAATTTCGCCGTTGACCTCTTCACCCTCACCGAGTATGAAAAAGTCGACAAGGTCAGAGAGCGGTTCTGCATGATATGCACAGGGACCCCCGCAACACACAAAGGTATCTTCCTCGCCTCTCTCTGCGCTGCGCAGGGGAATTCCCGCAAGCGCAAGCATATTCACGATATTTGAATAACTCATTTCATATTGCAGAGTAAATCCCACAATATCAAAATCGCGGACAGGGGTATAGCTCTCCAGTGACAAAAGCGGAATACCCTCTTTTTTCATTTCCCGTTCCATATCGTCCCACGGGGCAAAAACACGTTCGCAAACTGTGTCCTCGCGCTCGTTTAACATATGATACAAAATCTTCATTCCAAGATGGGACATACCCACCTCGTAAACATCGGGAAAACAAAACGCAAAGGACATCATGCCGTCTGTTTTCTCCTTGTGTACGCTATTAAATTCGTTTCCTATATATCTAGCAGGCTTCTGCACTCTTTTAAGGCAAGCCTCCAGTTTTTTTCTATACATATACGCCCTCCGCATTTCAATATGTAATAGTTATATAATACACTACCTTGCTGAAACTTTCAAGCATAAATGCGGACAAAGTCCAATAAAATTTGAATAAGGAGTGATTATAATGAAGACTGACCGCAACCGTACATCCGTTATCCACCGAACGGCATCTTTTCTTATGCGGCAGCTGATAAGACAGATTATAGCCACCGCTATATTCGTTGCCGTAATTTATGCGATGCACAGCAGTAATAATTTTAATTTAAATTCTTATGCAGGCTCTCTCGGGCATGCTCTTCGATATGACTATAACTTTGAAGAGAGAATAAAATCGGGGTCTGGGTGGTTAAGAGAACAGTTTTCCCCTGACGACCTTCGCGAAACAGAGGGGATTACCTTTCAATGACCGATAAACTATCGATTAGAATTCTGCCCTTTGTAAAAATAAATCTGCTTATTTTTCCGATAGTTATATCCGCCCTTATTTTCGATTATTATCCCGAACTTGCATTATCATACCTGTGTGCCCTCTTACACGAAACCGCCCACATATTATGTGCCGTTTTGCTCAAAATTAAAATTTCTTACATAGAATTCAAGCCCTTTGGCGTCTGTGCAAAGCTTGCGTCCGATATCATATTAAGCCCTGCCCGCGAAATTGCAGTCGCTCTGTCAGGGCCTTTGATTAGTCTTTTTATGGCGGGAGGCGCGCACCTTTCAGCATGCGCCCCCGAATACTTTGTAATCTGCAATCTGTCGCTTGCCGCAATCAATCTTCTCCCTGCCCTCCCTCTTGACGGGGGCAGGGTACTGCGTGCTGCCCTCACTATCAAATCGGGGGCAGTTCGTGCATACGACCTCTCGCTTAAGATAAGCCGTGTGCCGATTTTCTCTGTAATTTGTCTGTCAGTTTATGCACTTCTTGTCAACAAATTCAACTTTTCTCTTATACTTATCGGCACATTTCTGCTTGGAAATCTTTTTGCCGAGCAATACAACATCTCACGCAGTGCGCTTCGAGAACTGATGCATTATAAAGATAAACTAAACCGTGAAGATTTGAACCGAGTACGTGTAATATGCGGGCACAAATCAATGCCCGCACGAAAAATTCTGCGACTTTTGTCATATGACAAATATTATATAATACATATAACCGACGATGATACTAAAGTTGTAAAAACCATCAGCGAGGGCGAAATCATCACCGCAATCACAGAACGCGGAGTGCGCATAACCCTCGGCGAAATTTAGTTATTCTCTGCCCTTGACTTTAACGAACATTATATGATATAATAATTGCATAAATTAAAAAATAACACAAAAGCTTTGGAGGTTTATTATGAAGAAAACATTGGTTATTGCTCTTGTTCTTTGCCTTGTTTTAAGTTCAATGAGCGCTTTTGCGGTTGCAGAGAATATCATCATCGACGGCACAACCGTTACTATCCCCGCAGATATGGGTACCGTTCGCGAAAAGGACGACAGAACTTTCGTACCCGTAAGATTTGTTACCGAGTATCTCGGCTGCACTGTTCAGTACGTTGATTCTCAGCACAGTGCTACAATCACAAATCCCAAAACAAACATCAGCTACTTCCTTATGGAAAATGACAAGATGCTCTACGTTCTCTCACCTGTAAGCGGCTATGCTATAGAGATGGACACAAGATCTTTCATTGACAACGCTGAAGGCAGAATGTACATCCCCGTTCGCTTCCTTGCAGAAGCTATCGGCTATACAGTTGGCTGGGACGAAGCAACTCAGACAGTTTCTCTTACAGCTGCTAAATAACTGACAAACCAAAGGGGTAATCTATGAAAAAGAGTTTTAAGGCTTTCGTCATCGGAGTGTTTTTACTCTCCCTTTTATTCTCGTTTTGCACCGCTTTTGCCGCTGCAAATGTGATAAAAATCGATGGCATCAGTGCCCCGATTCCCGATGGAATGGGACAAATCCGAGAGAGAGATGACCGCACCTTTGTTCCGCTCCGCTTTGTTTCGGAATTTCTCAAAAATCAGGTCTGGTATATGGAAGATACCAAAACTGCGTGTATTGAATCTTCCGATATTCTTATTCTGGTTCAAGACGGAAATCAACTTTTAACATCTGTTTCCAAGCTTGACGGAAGCTCAAAACATACCGAAATGGACACCGCGGCTTATATAGAGCCGACAGAGGGCCGAATGTATTTGCCTATAAGATTTCTGGCAGAGGCTATCGGCTACACAGTTGGTTGGGATGAGGCTACTCAAACAGTTACCATAGACAAAAAATAAAACGCTGCATTGCAGCGTTTTTTTATTCTTCTGTCACCACTATAACTCTTACTCTTCCGCCGGTTTCTGTAGACTTATCATAAAAAGCACTTATGCTATAATCATCCATATTATCCACAACCTCCTGAAGCGACATCATCGAATAATCATATGCGGTTAGCGACTCTCTCTTGTAAACACTTACCTTGTCGCTTATCTTATATGTCACATTTCCCGCTATAAGCTTATCCGCCGTCATACTTGTAATCTTTGCTTGCACCTGATTTATAGAAATCATGGAATCCGGCTTTGACGGGTTCCCGTATATCTTAGCGACTGAATTTTTGTTTACACTATAGCTTCCGTTCACATCTATGGAATATCTGTTGCCTCCTACAATATATTCATATTGCGAGGTAGACAAGATATCATTTTTAGCCTCTTTTACCTTTGTTCCTGTTACCAATCCATATGAGAATGAATCATTAGTAACATTATTTAAAATAAGCTTACTTATCTCCCCTGACGAATTTTTTTCGGCGTATATCACCGATTTATCTGTCAAAGTAACTCCATCTATTCTCTGTCCGTATGTTTTTACATATATCGCCTGATGCACACTATTAGTTGTTCCCACATCAAGTATCTCAACCTGCGGTGATAGCTTTGTCGTGCCAATTCTCTTGTTGCTCCAATCTACCTTTCCCGTTGCTCCATTAGATGCGTTTGCGTGGGACACTCTCGCATATCCGTTCTGGAATGAAATTTTCACTACCGAATTTACACTCTCTGAATAATCTCTGTCGGTTACATATTCATATGAAATCCCGTCGGGCTGAACTATTTTTATATAGTAATTGGTATATATATCAATATCGCCGCTTGAATATTCCTTGATGCCGGTTTCGGTAAGATATCCCACAACCCCGTCTGATGATGCAGACGGACTTACGACATCGGCAATCTTATTATCTCTGCCAAGCAATAGCGTAACCGTGTCACCATATTCAAAATTTCCGCCCGAATAGAGTTTATTAAAGGCAGCGCTTCCCTCTATCTCATACTCCTTTCCCGAAACCGTCACAGAGATTGGCACATCACGGTTTGGAGTTGCCTTTTCGTATATTCCTGTAACCTTGTTTGAATACGCCAAAACCATATTCAAATCCTTTAGATAATACACCACATCATAATTGCGGATATCTGCCATAGTGCAGGATATTCCGTTTCTCGTAACAGAAACATCATCACCTATATTCCAGGTCGCCTTGTAGCTTCCGTTTAACGCGGTTACGGGGCCGTTTATATTTCCTTTTCCGTATGTCACATAATCAACGCTGCCTGTCTTCCCTTTTCTTACAATCAGCCTGTCCCCAAGCTGCAGCTGAGCTTTGAGATTACCAAAAGTGGTTTTTGTTTCGCCCTTATATGCAAGGGTATCATCATTTATTTCTATCTGGGAAACTGCGTCGTTCCTATACGCCATAACCTTATCGCCAAGCACAGAATACACTATATATTCAAGAGGCTCACTTCCTGCTGATTCGGGCACAAAGGCAATCAATCTTGACGCATCGTTTACTATTGCGTCGCCTCTCATTCCTATTCTTGAAGAATCAAAATCTTCGCTTATTTTAAAAGTTCCGCTTGAGGTGAAAATTTCATCCGAGGCAACCGCCGAATCTTCTTTTGCGGTTGCGACAAGCGTGGTGTCTTTGTATATAGCAGAGTCAAAAACCGAAATCAAATCGCTTTGTTGTCCTTTTCGGGTTGTTTTGAGCGTGTTGAATATAAGCTGCGCTACCTGTCTGCGATTTAATGTATCTCCTGCGGCACAGTTTAAGCCATCTGTTATATCAAGATTATCCGCAAGCCCTATCTGACCCGAGGGCCAGGAAACACCAAAATCACCGTCGTCATAACCAAGCACCCGAAGCAGAATTGTTATTCCTTCTTCATATAAGACTGTGTTATCAGGTTTGAATGTAGCATCGGGATAACCGCTTATAAGTCCATTTGTTACCCCGACACGAACATAAGGTGCCGCCCAATGCTGATATGTTACATCAGGAAAAGGCGAAATGGCAAGATTTGTCGCCACGCTGTTTTTGTATTCCGAAGAAGCAACCGCCATCTTTGTAAATTCCGCTCTTGAAACATAATCATCAAGACGCATGTTTCCGTCGGGGTCGCCCCTCATAATCGAAAGCTCTGACAAAAGCTCTAAAACTCCATCTTCTGTATCGTCTGCAAAGACTGTCGGTACAGCTGCTATGGCGCCCAGTAAAATTGCCGCCAAGACCAGCCAAGCTATAGTTCGTTTCATAAATAACCTCCGTCTTTTTAAATCTTATCAATCATATCTCAGTGCATCTATAGGATTTAGCTTTGCCGCATTCTTCGCAGGGAGATATCCAAAGGCAACCCCTATACCTACAGACACTCCAAATGCAACTATAATCGCACCGATTGACGGGACTGCAGTCAGGCCCAGCAAATTGCCCGCAAATACGGCAACCACTGAGCCAAGCACAATTCCAATAATGCCTCCTACCCCGCTGACGACTCCTGCCTCAATTACAAATTGGGACATAATTGCACTTTTCTTTGCCCCGAGGGATTTTCTTATACCGATTTCCCTCGTTCTCTCGGTTACAGATACCAGCATAATATTCATAATACCTATGCCTCCGACAAGCAAGGATATTCCCGCTATACACACGAGTAAAAGTTCCATTGTATCGAGCATCTCGGTCAGCATTTCTATAATCTCGAGCATATTTGAAACAGAATAATAATCCTCATCGCCCGTTATTTTAAAGAATTCTTCTTTGAGTCTTGCACACGCACTCTCTACCAAGTCCTCCGAAACCGCCGTGATTGTATATGAGCTGATATAGCTGCTACTCGAGCTGCGAAGTGCCGTAGTATACGGAATATAAATAACATCGTCCGATGTTCCGCTTTGCGAATTCGCCTTTTCCTCAAGGACCCCTACAACATTGTATGATTCACCGTTTATTCTTATGGTCTGTCCCAGGGCAGTCTGTCCGCCGAATAACTCCTGCTGGATATACGTTCCTATTACACAGTTGTGAGAGAGCTTTTCCATATCCATATATGTAAGAAAACGTCCCTGTGTAATATTAAGCTTCTTCATATCTGCGTATTCTTCGCTTACACCCGTTGCAGAAGACATTATACTGTCTGTGCTTCCCGGCACCTTAACCATTCCACGTGAGGTAACATTCGGCGAAACACCGCTTATTAAATCAGTATTATCATCACGTATACGATATATGTCTTCCTCGTATATGGTTCTGTTGCCACCTCTCTCTGTAACGGTTACAGTGATTGAGGTTGTCCCCATATCTGCAAACGTATCTGTTATCATCTTCGTCATTCCGTTCATTAAGCTCACAAGAATGATAACCGCAGCAACGCCCACGATTATACCAAGCATTGTCAAAAACGAACGCATCTTATCGTACATTATATTTGATAAGGCAAGTCCAAAGGATTTTTTCAAATTCATACCTCCGCCTCCTTATCATCTCCCGCATGGATAACCGCAGCAAATTTCGTTATATCCGCAACTCCGTCATAAATAACCCTTCCGTCCTGAATGCGAATTACACGCTCTGCCTGAGCGGCGATTGTGTTATCGTGGGTAATCAAGACGATTGTATTACCTTCACGATGAAGCTTCTTTAAAAACCCAAGCACCTCTTTGCCCGTCTTAGAGTCAAGAGCGCCTGTCGGCTCATCGGCAAGGATTATTGACGGCTCCCCCGCAAGTGCTCTTGCAATCGATACACGTTGTTGCTGTCCGCCCGATAGCTGTGACGGCATATTATCCGCTTTGTCAGCGAGTCCTACCCTCTCAAGCGATGCCATTGCCCGCTCCGCCTGCTCCTTGTCCGAAAGTCCCGCATAAAGCAATGGTAGCTCCACATTCTGCCGAACAGTCAGCTTTGGAATAAGGTTGTACTGCTGAAATATAAAGCCCAGCTTTTTATTTCTTATCTCAGCCTGTTCATCATCGGTCATATGACTTACATCCTTGCCGTCAAGCAAATAACTTCCCGAGGTTGGTACATCAAGGCAACCGATTATATTCATACAAGTGGATTTTCCGCTTCCTGATTGTCCTACAATCGCCAAAAATTCCCCTCGCTGTACCTGCATAGATATCCCGTCGATTGCACGAACCTCACTATCACCCATTTGATAAATCTTATATACATCGCGAAATTCTATCAAAGGCGTCATCATCTCATACCTCCGCCCTGCATTCCACCCGGCATTCCACCCGGCATTCCGCCTGCCATTCCGCCACCCTGCATACCTGCTCCCTGCATACCGCCAGGCATTCCGGGCATCATCATTTGTTGTTCATCGCCCGCGCTCGGGGTTACGTATACAACGTCACCCTCGGAAAGTCCCGATATAACTTGGGCAAAGCTATCGTTGCTTATGCCGATTTCCACCTGAACGGTCTTAAAACCTTCGGGAGCCATATCCTCCTTGTCTGCCTTTTCGCCCTTTACATAAACAGTATTTCCTCTGTTCACCGCCGTTATCGGGACGGCAATTACATTCTCTGCCTCACTTACAGTAATCACTGCCTCTATATTCATTCCGGGCAGAAGCTGGTCATCAAAATCCTGTATCCGAACCTTGACAGGATAGGTTGTAACCCCGTTTGTACCTATTGTTCCGTTAATACTGATATTTTCTACAACACCTGTATAGGTCTTTCCCTTAACGGCATCTGCCGTTATGACAACCTCTTGTCCGACCTGCACCTTTTTGACGTCAAGCTCATCCACGTCAAGCTGAAAGCAAAGACTGCTCATATCATATATAACGGCAAGAACATTTGAATCAGATGATGCCGCACTTCCGCTCTCTAACTTATCGCCCGCCTTTTTATTTTTACGCACTACTGTTCCCGCTATAGGTGATTTTATGGTATACTCTTCAAGTTGTTCCTCAAGTCTATCCCTTTGCAACATAGCTTCCTGCAATGAAATATTTGCGTTTCTTACCTGATTATCAACACTTTCAGACTCTATCGTTGCAAGAATAGTGCCCGATGATACATAATCACCTTTTACAACGGGGACACGCAATATTGTTCCGCTCGTCTTTGCCGTAATAGTCTTACTCTCCATCGCCTCAAAGCTGCCCACATCGTTGCAGGCATATATTCCAACCATAGCAGTAGCTGATTCTCCCGGCATTACTGCCCCGGGATTTTTCACCTCTATTGTGACATATGATACTCGCATACCGCCGCTTAAGGTCTCGCTGCCACTGCTGACCGAGGTTACAGTCCCCGACAGACGATCGCCTGTACCAACCAAGGTAACCTCCGCCGATTGACCTCTGCTTATATTTCGTGCATCTACCTCATTAAATGGCACTCTTGCCTTAATGGTTGAGTTATTTACTACATCTGCAATTTTCGCCCCGTTTGAAATCTCATCTCCCGGTGATACATACACCTCGGTTATCGTGCCTGCAAATTCTGCCCTTACCGTCAAATCAGCCAGAGCGTCCGCCGCATCATTTGACGAGTTCTGTGCCTTCTGCACGCTCAAATCAGAGCTTTTTACACTATTTTCTACGTCTGATGAGTCAATAACATAAAGCACTTGGTCTTCTTCAACTATATCCCCTTCTTCAAAATTTGCCTCTAAAATTTCTCCCGATACAAGAGGTGTTACGGAATACTCATCATTTGCTTCTACTATTGAGCTCCCCGATATTGTTTCCGAAATCGTCATTCGGCTCGCCGTAGCCTCGGTTGTCTGTATCTGCCCCATCTTGCCGCGTTTCGATGCTGAAAACGACAACAGTATGGCTATAATCAAAATTATCGCAATTATTACCGAAATAACCTTGTGTCGTTTTGCAAACCCCCATAGGCGGGATGTAAGCTTGCCCATAGCCGCCCACACTTTCCCAAGCACCCCTTTAGCTGCTGAAGCAACGGTTTTTGTTTTGCTTTGCATATGTATCCAACCTTTCTCACCACATTGCCGTACCACTTTGCTTTTATTATATAGTATTTTACGAAAAAAATGTAAATATTTCAAGCACTAAACGTGAACATTTTGTAAATATAAACAATGAGCTAAAATAGCCCTATGAGGTGTATAGCGGTTCCAAAATATTTAGGATAATTCTAATTCCATCTATTCGGAACGGATAAATCCGTTCCCTGCAACGCGGTTCGTCGGAAACCGCCGAACCCTACAAAAAAGGAGAAACGAAACCAATCGTTTCCCCTTTTTAAATACTGTTCTTAAATATTATCGGCTGTTTTTGTCCGCTTATAAACTTTCTATTTTTGCAAAAGCATCCTCGAGCCATTTTGCATCGATGTTCTCAACCTTGCCCGCGTCACATGCCGCCGCAATTGAGGGATTGAGCGGTATTCTGCCTAAAACGGAAAGATTCTGTTCTTTGGCAATCTCGTCTATCTTACTATCCCCGAATATCGAGAATGTTGCATTGCAGTCGGGGCATTCAACATAGCTCATATTCTCAACAAGACCAAGAATTGGAATATTCATCATCTGCGCCATCTTTACCGCCTTTGAAACTATCATCGAAACAAGCTCCTGCGGTGATGTTACTACAACAATTCCATCAACGGGAAGTGACTGAAAGACGGTAAGAGGAACATCGCCCGTACCCGGGGGCATATCAACAAACATATAGTCTACGTCGCCCCACACAACATCTGTCCAGAACTGTTTTACTGTTCCCGCTATTATCGGGCCTCTCCATACAACAGGGGCACCCGGGTCCTCAAGCAAGAGGTTTACCGACATAACTTCAACACCGCCGCCACTTACTGACGGCAATAATCCATATTCGTTAGCTGTTGCCATTCCCTCTATTCCAAACACTTTCGGGATAGACGGGCCTGTTATATCTGCGTCAAGAACGGCGGTACGCATACCCCTTTTCTGCATTCCTGCCGCGAGGAGCGATGTTACAAGGGACTTTCCTACTCCGCCCTTACCACTCACTATTCCTATAACCTTGCCTACACTGCTCATCGAATTGAGTGGCGCAAGTAAGCTCTCTTCCGTGCGCTCACTACAGTTTTCTCCGCAGCTTGAACAATTATGACTGCATTCACTCATATCTAAGTCCTCTTTTCTTTAAATATTTAAATCCAACACAAATTATTATATCCCCAAAACTCACAAATGTCAATCGGTTCCAATTGACATATCTGTTGAATTTATGTTAAAATATGAAGACGGAGGTGAATTCAATGTCGGTAAACTGGACCGCAGAACAACTTGATGCAATAAATACCCGTGGCAGTAATATTCTTGTAGCCGCAGCGGCAGGAAGCGGAAAAACCGCTGTTCTTGTAGAGCGCGTAATCCGTATGATTACCGATAAGGATAACCCCGTTTCTGTGGACAAGCTGCTCGTGCTTACCTTTACAGATGCCGCCGCATCAGAAATGCGACGCAAAATCTCTCTGGCAATCGAGCAAAAGCTTGCCGAAAATCCCGATGACAAATGGCTTCGGGAGCAGAGCTTATGCGTGGGTTCTGCCTGCATTTCTACCATTCATTCGTTTTGCAGCAGAATACTTACAAACAATGCTCATCTTACCGATCTGCCCACAGATTTTTCTCTTATAGACGATACCGAAAATCAAGTTCTTCGTCTTCAGGCGCTCGACACTGTACTTGAGGCGTATTATAGCCGCATTGATAAAAAAGACGGCTTCCGCGAGCTTGTGCTCGGGTGGGGCGGAATAAAGGGCGATGAGTCCCTGCGCGAGCTTATACTGCACCTGCACGATTTTTCAAGGAGCCTCGCCTATCCGAAAAAGTGGCTTCGCAATGCGTACAGAGAAGACTATGCCAAAATCGCAAAAAACAAAACTCTGGCGTCATCTGCAAGAAAGGCACTTCTTAAGGATAAGCTTTACGAATGTGCTCTCCACATATATAACGGACTTTGCATCATTCGCAATATTGTAGACGCAGAGGTGCCGAGCGACCATGCTTATTTCCACTATTATAACGATATGGCGGATAGTTTTTGCTCTGCCTTTGATAAATTGGGTAATGAATACTCGGTAGATGACCTTACTCTTTTAATAAACTCGCTTGAGATAAAATCTGCACCCAGAAAGACGGGGCTCGACGAGGCTACCGCGATTAGAATAACAAAAATCCGCGATGCCTCGGTAAAAGCCGAAAAGAAAAAGGCAGAGAGTTTTCTCTCTGCGTTGAATAGTCAAAGCATTTCCCATATTTCAAAGTGCGCACCCGTTGTAGGGACACTTTTCTCTATTGTAAGGCAAACAGAGAGAATTCATCAGCGTCTTAAAAAAGAGCGCAGTTCTATTGATTTTTCGGATTTGGAGCACGGACTTTTACGGCTTCTTGTAAATGAACGCGGTGATGAAACCGACCTTTGCCGAAAGCTTCGCGCACATTACCACGAGATACTTCTTGATGAATTTCAGGACACAAACTCTCTGCAATTCGAGATATTCTCACGCCTTTCAAAAGAAGAAGGCAATCTCTTCATGGTGGGCGATGTAAAACAATGTATATATAAATTCAGAAATGCCGACCCGTCTATCTTTATGAATCTGTATTCGAGCTATGACAAGTGTGACGGAGGACGGCTTATTCGACTTTTCCGGAACTTCAGAAGCAGACCTGAGGTTATAGACAGCGTTAACTATGTCTTCTCCTCTGTTATGAGCGAAAAGCTCGGCGGTGTCAACTATACCGAAGATGAATATTTAAAAAGCGGTGCAACTTATCCTGACGGCGATGGATTTGACACCGAGATAATGCTTACAGATACCGCAGAATTAAAATCAACCGACCCCACTCTCTCCGAGCTTGAAGCAAGAGAGATTGAGGCAAAAAATACGGCGGCAAAAATCAAAAAGCTCATATACACCGATGGTCTTAAGGTCACCGACCGCGAAACAGGTCAGCTTCGCGATGCCACATACGGAGATATCACTATTTTGTGCCGCGGTTCAAAGGAATGCGGAATAATTGAAGAAGAGCTTATGCGGCAAGGTGTTCCCACCATAAGCGAATCGGGAAGGCTCTATCTTGAATCTCTCGAGGTAGACACTGTTTTGTGCTTTCTTCGTATAATTGACAATCCTCTTCAGGATATCCCTCTTATCGCGGTTATGCGTTCCGCTATGTTTAACTTCACCGCAGATGAGCTTGCACGCATAAGGGCGTGTAAAAAAGACGGTCGTTTTTACGATGCTCTGTGCATAGCGGCAGAAAATGATAAAAAGTGTGCTGCCTTCCTTTCGGTTCTTCTGGATTTGCGAAGCTGTGCAAAATATATGGGCACAGATGAGCTTGTATGGAAAATCTGCAACGAGCTACACTATTCTTCGATTGTGGGTTCTATGCAAAACGGAGCTTTGCGAAAGGCAAACCTCAGCCTCCTGCTCGAGCGTTGCTCTGACTTTGAGCAAGGAAGCCTTCGCGGACTTTTTAACTTTATGAAATATATCGAAATGCTCAAGGAAACAGGAAAGGATTTAGCCCCTGCTGAAATTCTTACACAAAACAATAATTCCGTAAGAATTATGACTATGCACAAATCAAAGGGACTTGAATTCCCCGTCGTTATCCTTTTTGGAACTGTTAAAAAATTCTACCTTGGGGATATTCAAAAAAATATAATCTGGGACGAAAAGCTCGGCATAGGTCTTGACTATGTCGACACACGGCAACGCGTGAGATTTCCGTCACCGATACGCAAAATGATAGAAACTGAACTTCTCTCTTCACTAAAATCAGAGGAGATGCGTCTTTTATATGTTGCTATGACAAGAGCCAGAGAAAAGCTTATCATATCCGCAGCAATAAAACAACGCGATAACAAGTGGACGGAGACAGAATTCTCGCCCGAGGGCTTTGTATACCCTCTTCTCGCTGACAAAATTACCTGTATGCGCGACTGGGTTTTGAGTGCTTTGATGAACAGTCCATTTGGCGAGGAGCTTCGCAATCGTGCAGACAGAGCAGACATACGTCTGCGCAAGGATTTAAACGCCAAATTCTATGTATACTTATCCGACGATATGGAGGCTATGTCCAATACATATTCAGCGGGTGATATGACAGAGGACGAGCCTGATTCAATTCCTGATATGGAAAAGCGTCTTGGCTACTCATATCCGCACGCTACCTTGCGAAATCTTCCCATTAAGCTCTCTGTAAGTGAGCTCAAGCGCAGAAGTATGCCGGGCGATGAGTCGGGTGCAAGGCTTTTAAAGGAGCCGTCAAGCTTCATAACCGCAAGCGATATCAAAGGTTCAGAGCGGGGAACAATTACCCACTTTGTGCTCCAGCATATTGATATTTCAAAGACGGATTCGCAAGATGACATTGCGGTTCAGATAGACGAAATGGTGTCTTCAGGGATTATCTCAAAAACACAGAGCGAGGTTGTTGATGCAGTCTCAATTTTTAAATTTTTCAAAAGCTCCCTTGGCAGACGCCTTAAAGATGCAGAAAAATTCGAGCGCGAGTTTGATTTTTATATGCTTGTTTCACCAGACGAAGTAACTGACAATATTACCTCCAATGTGGCAGATGATGTTATTTTGCAGGGTATTGCTGACTGTCTTTTCTTCGAGCCTGACGGGATAGTTCTTCTTGACTATAAAACCGACCGCATCGGCAAAGACGGCATAGCAAAGAGAAGCGAGTTCTACCGAATGCAGATAGAGCTGTATGCACGCGGAATTTCTAAAATATTTAATATACCCGTCAAGGAAAAATACTTATACTTCCTAAACTGCAACGAGGCGGTTCTTATAAAATAGCAGGTGGTGTTTTGTATGAAAGGATTGATTTTTTCTATTACTACAGGTCAAGGTCACAACCAAACCGCCAAGGTTTTGAGCGATTACTTTAACAATAGCGGTGTGACGTGTTCATATATGGATGTGTTTGAGTATATAAACCCTATACTCTCTGAATCTGTTTCAAAGATATACCTCACATCCACTAAAAATCTGCCTAAAATTTACGGCAAAATTTATCGTATGTGCGAAAAGCGCCCAACAGAAACTATGATGGAGCTTCCCAAAATAACTACAAGTCTGCTTGCCCGCAAGCTTATAAAAATGGTCGCTGACGAATCTCCCGATTTCATAATCTGCACCCATGTTTTTGCCGCCCTGCTGGTATCGTACCTGTCATCGCGTCTTGACAAGGATATAAAAACAATCGGCATAATAACCGACTTTACAATACATCCGTATTGGGAGGATACAGACCTTGATTACTATATCACTCCAAGCGATATTCTGACAAATCAGGGTATTAAAAAGGGTCTGTCATCAGAAAAGTTCAAACCGTTTGGAATTCCCATCGACCCTAAATTCTCACAAAAGCGCAGCCGAGAGGAAGCCCTTGATATTCTCGGTCTTCCCGACAAGCCAACCATTCTTTTTATGAGCGGCAGTATGGGCTTTGGCGATATGGCAGAGGAAATCCTCTCTATCGACAACCTTGACATAGATTTTCAGATAGTTGCAATATGCGGGAATAACTCGAAGCAGGAAAAAGTGATAGAGGATTTAAAAACTCAAAAAAGCGTATTTGCTTACGGGTATGTAAACAATATTGACGTTTTTATGGATGCGGCAGACTGCATAATAACCAAACCGGGAGGGCTCACTACCAGCGAAGCCCTCGCTAAAGGTCTTCCTATGATTATGAGCAACCCCGTTCCCGGTCAGGAGGACAGAAATGTTGAATTTTTACTTAATGCAGGCGCCGCAATAAAAGTCAGCAGTACCTACCCAATTGACGATGCAGTTATGCAGATGTTCTCAAGCGATAGGCGAAAGCTTCTTCTTGCGGCTGCAAAAAATCTTGGCAGACCAAACGCCACGGCAGAGCTTGTTGAATTTGTAAAAAATCTTATATAAAAAGAAATCGAATGTCTTAGGCATTCGATTTCAGACCACTGACAAACTCGGTCTACCGCAAGAAAAATTAATGAAACACGATTTTTGCAGGGACAGCGACTGTCCGTATCATAAATAACAAAGCGCAAGGAAACATCGAGTTTACCTTGCGCTTTCTTGCTTTTTGCGAAATCGTTCTCTGCATTACCATTGTACAGCGACGAAAACGATTTCACAAAATATCCACGTCGTTTCTCACTGTCTGTTCTTTTTAAAATGTGATTTATCCATTTTGCAAAGAGGGCACTTCCAATCGTCAGGAAGGTTTTCAAATTCCTCCTCTGTGCCTTCAAAAACGTATCCGCATATATCACATACGTAAGCTGTTTTTTCCTCTTTCTCTTCTGTTTCTATATAAGTCGGCGCATTCTTTGCGGTTGTTCCGCCCTTTATCTTATGATAATATGCATAGGTCATAGGCGGTAATTTTTCTAACCTCTCGGCGTCGATAAGCTCGCCTATAAAGATTGTATGTGTTCCGCAATCAATCTCGCTTTCTATTTTGCATAAAAGCCATGCACAGATTTTATCGTCTACAACGGGATATCCGTCGCCTACCAAAAAGTGTTTGGTCGCCTCGAACTTGTCAATATCTCTTCCTGAATAGAATCCAAATCTGCCGATCGAATCCATCGTTGTCTCTTCCGAGGCTATTGATACTGTAAAATGCCCGCTTCTTCTGAAGAAATCTTCGCTATAGTTATCCTTGTTTATCGATACGCCAATACGCACAGGCGTTGCGGTAACCTGAAAAATCGTATTTGCTATACACCCAACCTTTTCGCCGTCCACCTGTGTTGATGCAAAATATACGCCGTATGACATATCAAATAATGCCTCTATGTTCATAATATATCCCTCCATAAATTTGATTTGATTATTATACTATAATAATTCTCTAAAATCAACTATATACTCAAACGCAGTCTTTTTTATCTCTTCCCGATCAGCCAATGCACTTTCTTCTTCTATCGCAATTGTCCGCAAACCGATTTTTTGAGCGGTTTTAACTGCTATGAGTATATCCTCGAATAAAAAGGCCTCCTCCGCTCTGCACCCGAGTCTGCGCAGACACTCAAGATAAACGTCAGGCTTATCCTTTCCTGTGCCGACTTCTTCTGCATAGGTGATATTATCGAGCATATTTAAAATTCCGTTATTTTCAAGACAGCTCTCTGCAAGCACATGATTGCACGCAGTTGCAACTGCCAACTTGACCCCCTTGCTCTTTAATAAATCAAAAAGCTCCTTTACGCCTGGACGAAGGGGTATATTTTTTGAATAATGCTCAAAAATATTCTGCATCCATACCTCCATTATTTCCTCGCCCGTCATTGATAGCTGGGGGTATTTTTCGGCAACATATTTTGATGACTGAGGAAGCGTCATAAATGATACCCGCCTGAGTATGTCGGGATCAGCTTCAATTTCATATTCATCAAGAAAATCAGGAAGAACCCTCCGCCACATACTCATGGAGTCGACTAAAGTTCCGTCCAAATCAAATATCGCCGCTTTGATTTTATTTTCATCAAAAAATCCCACGTTAATTTCTCCATTCACGATTATATATCATTATTTTTCCGCATTTGTCATTTA
Source organism: uncultured Clostridia bacterium (assembly GCA_937911665.1). Taxonomy (GTDB): domain Bacteria; phylum Bacillota; class Clostridia; order Monoglobales; family Monoglobaceae; genus UMGS1820. The sequence goes on from CALDQB010000042.1 coordinate 106,320, forward strand.
TTATAATTGTATGATAATTTTGTACCTTACATCTCAAACTTTATGATTTTGTCAAGTTAGGGACAAAAAAATTTAATGGTTTGTCAGCACTTTTTATCGGTGCTTTTGAAAACCACCGATAAATTCAAACGATTAAAATGCCTTTCCAAAGGCTTCTCCTTGAGGAGAGGCTCCGCCGTAGGCGGTGGTGAGGTGTAGATTGCGCAGCAATCGTTATTCATTTCCACCTCATCCGAGTTGCTTCGCAACCCACCTTCCCCTCAAGGGGAAGGCTTCTTTGTACCTTACATCTCAAACTTTATAAAGACTGTATAATCTAGATGCCACACTCCAAAGCCTCCCTTGCCATATCTCGCCTTTGGCGATAATATTCAAAAATATATCGCATCGAAGATATATCGCGTGCGAAGTATATATTGCAAATTCCGTCAGAAATTTATATCGCTGAGTTCAAGTTTCACTTGAACTCATTATACAGTAAACTTGTAAATTTTTCAATACAAAATTCCTTATAACATAAAAATCAGCACGGATTTCCGTGCTGATTTCATATAGCTTTTATAAATTATTATCCCTTTACGCCACCGATATTTATACCGCCCAGAATATGTCTCTGGAAGCAAACGAATATCAGGAAAGGCGGAATACAAGAGAATGTATAACCCATAAGTTCTGTATTCATCTTAAGGTTTGCCGTCTTCATCTTATATAACTTAAGAGGAAGTGTCATATTCTCATTAAGAACAATCAATGGGCCCATATAATCAGACCACGCTACAGTAAGTGCGTTTATTGACTGATAAATGATTATAGGCATAGAAAGCGGGAACATAATCTTGAAGAAAACCCCAAAATTAGTACATCCGTCAAGCTTCGCAGCCTCTACATATGAATTTGACAATGCGTCAAATGAGTTCTTAAAGAGAAGAACTGCAAAACAGTCTGCCGCACCGCCAAGCCAGAATGGCCAGAAGGTATCAAGAAGGTTAACGCCTATTCCAATATCAAATGCGAACGGGAAGTGAAGGTAACCTATGTAGTTAGATACCATACGAATTTGACCGGGCATCATCATTGTCCATACTATGAGTGTAAAAATCAATTTAGAGCCTGTGGGCTTAAGCTTTGAAATCGCATATCCACCAAAGCCGCATATAATAATCTTGAATGCAACATCACCCAAAGAACGTATGATGGTATTTATAATCGAATCCGCAAGCTGCAATTCTTTCCAACTCTCGCTAATTCTTGTCATAATTCTGTTCCAGGACATATCTTTCGGGAAAAAGCTGGTAGATGTAACAATTTCCTGAGAGTCTTTGAACGCAGAAAAGAATGACCATATAGATGGTAATAATGATATTACTACCATAGCTAAAAGAAAAGCTATAAATATCCAGTATATAAGCTGACCCTTAAAGGTTCTTAAATCAGAAGAACTAAGTACGCCCGCTTGTTTGTTAGAGAATTTTTTCAACATGTACAAAGTCCCTCCTTTTTAATATCTGTCTTCGACTTTTTTATTAAGCCAGAAATAGAATACTGTAAATATAACAAGTATAAAGAATATTATAAGACCAAGCGCCATTGCCTGACCCGTAGCACGTCCTCCGCTGGCAAAACCATAGTTATAAAGCTGGAGTGACAACGTCATCGACGCACCATTGGGTCCGCCGCCCGTCATAGCAAGGGGTACATCCATAGTCTGGAAGACACCTATAATCTGCTGAACCATCTGCAGTATAATAAGTCCCTCTAAGGCTGGTCTTGTAACGTGCCAGAAACGCTTCCATGGACCTGCACCATCGATAAGTGCCGCTTCATAAAGCTCTACCGATGCGCTCTGAACTGTTGCATAATAGAGAAGCATAGTTCCCGCGAAGTTCTTCCATGTCATATAAATTACGAGACCTATAATAGTAAAGTCGGGATTGTTGAGCCAATTCCACGGCTGTATGCCAAAGGCGTTTAAAAGCATATTTAAAAGACCCGTCTGGTCAGGATAATATATGAAACGCCACATAAGCATCGCAGATATTCCCGGGATTATAGCCGGCAAGTAAATAAGTACTCTAAATCCATTTCTGAAATGTACTATTTCATTGAGCATTATCGCAATTACAAGCGGTGGTACAAATCCTATCACAAATGACCAAAACACATACTTAACGGTGTTTATAAGCATCGGTATAAACTGAGTGTGAGTAATGACCATTCTGAAGTTATCAAGTCCGTTGAACGCCACAATGCTGTAACCGCGCATCTTAAAGAAACCATAAACTGCGCCAAGAACCGTAGGACGCCATACAAATATATAAAGAAGTATAACCAGAGGTAACATCAAAATCCAAGCATCTCTGTTGTTACGTCTGTGTACTCTTCTTCTCATTGCTGCGCTTGCGGTCTTAACATCTATATTTTGAGAAGCTTTCATCTTTAAATTTCCTTCCTTACAATGTCTTTACAAACCGCTCGGTCGGCACAATGCCGGCCGAGCGGTTTTTTGTGTCATGTTATCTATAGCAATTTATATTATAAGTTGTTAAGATAATTCATCTGGAAGTCGCTTGCAGCCTTCTCTATAACAGCAGCACAGTCAGCATCCTTGTTTGTGAGAACTTCCTGGATACAGCCGTCAATGATTGCATAAAGCTCCTGAACGCATACAGGCTCTTCTGCCTGAATGTCAGCAGGACAATTTGAAATAAAGTCGTTGTAAAGCTTTACGTGGTTAATGTTTATGTTTGCATTATCCTCGATGTACTTATCATAGTACTGACTAACTTCAGCCTGACTGCTCCATACACTTGCATTCTTGATACCTACGAGAATGCCATCTTCAAGCTGCTTGTCAACCTGATTCTTAAGATTTGTCTTGTATTCTTCAGTAACCTTGTATGTCTGTTTCATTTCATTCCAACGGAAAACTGCGTCAATCTGATCATAGGTAGCATTACCATTAACGTTCATAACGTGTCCACCCATCAATGTAACGTGACGCTTGGGACCTGCAGGAAGTGCCATAAAGCCGATGCTATCAGCAGACATATCAAAGTTAGCAAAGTGACCTACGTTGCTACCGAGAGATATAATCATACCGCCTCTGTTACCTGCAAAGAGCTTTGTCTGCTCAGCATCGTCAACAAGAGTGTTTGAAGGAAGAATATCGTGTACCCACTTTAAGTCCTTAATCCACTGGAGAGCTGCAATAGCCTCAGGTGAGTTAAATGTAGCGTTCCACTTTCCGTTCTCATCCTGCTCCATAAAGTCAACGCCGAATGACCAGAAAATAGGAGTTGAAATCCAACCGCCGAGATTGTTTGTAGTGGGAAGAACAAAACCTGCTTCGCCTGTTGCTTCCTTAATCTTCTTAGCAAACTCAACAACTTCGTCCCAAGTTGCAGGCTGCTTAGGTGTGCCGTCTTCATTCATAAGACCTGCTGCCTCGAACATCTCTACGTTGTATGCAAGACCGAGGTAGTAAACAGCTGTAGGAATAGCGTAAATCTTGCCGTCACGTGTGAAGATATCCATTACCTTCTGGTCGAACATGCCTTCATAACCACGATCCTTGAGTACCTTAGAAAGGTCAGCTGTATAACCTGCATTGATACACTGCTCAACTTCTGTAAAGTTGGTAGTGAACATTGTGGGGAGCTGTCCGCCCTCTGCAAGCTGATAGAAAGAATTTAATGTAAAGTGGTAAGACTGGGGTTCTACAACAACATCAGGGTTTGCTTCAAGGAATCTTGCAACTCTTGCGTCATAGTTATCCCTGTCTTTACCTTCTTCGACAGGATATTGGTCAGTTTTAATAATAGTTCTGCCCTGATCATCCTTGTCATTAACTGTCTTGCCGCAGCCGGCAAGTACGCCTACTGTCAAGATAAGTGCCATTGTTAAAGCAAGAATCTTAACAATTGTGTTTTTGTTGTTCATTTTCACAACAATCACGCTCCTTTTAAAAATTTTTTTGCGCATGAATTGAGCAAATTGAATAACCCAAAATCATGCTTCACCATTTCTTTTGTGATAATTATACCACTACACCAAAAATTTTGCAATAGATTTTTAAAAATTTATTGTGCAATCTTTATAAAAAACAGACCATTTTTTTGTTTTATTTAAAAATTTATCCTATTTTGTTTCAAATTTTCCTATTTTTGTAATTTTCCAATCTTTCGGTTGACAAAAAAACCTTTTGCGTTTTATAATTAAAATACACCTACGGGGTATTCAAACAAGGAGGTTTTTGAAATTTTATATGAAGCACTATAACATTACAGGTATGAGCTGTGCCGCGTGCAGTTTAAGAATAGAAAAGGCGGTTTCCTCAGTCGATGGGGTTAGTTCCTGCTCTGTCAACCTCCTGACAAATTCAATGTCGGTCGAGGGGACTGCATCCGAGGCAAGCATTATAAAAGCCGTAACCGATGCAGGCTACGGGGCAGAAACAAAAGGGGTAAAACAGACCTCGGACTCTCACAAAGATGATATTTTAACAGACCGTGAAACTCCCATTCTTAAAAAGCGTCTTGTTTTTTCGCTTATATTTTTAGCTTTACTTATGTATATCTCGATGGGATATACTATGTGGAACTTCCCTCTTCCTGCGTTTTTTGAGGGAAATTTTGTGGCAATCGGTATTTTGCAGATGCTTCTTGCCATTGTCATTATGATAATCAACAAAAAGTTTTTTACAAGCGGTTTTAAGAGCCTTGTCAAAGGTTCTCCCAATATGGATACTCTTGTTGCTATCAGTTCGTCTGCTTCATTTATATACAGCACCGTTGTGCTTTTTATGATGACAGCCCCGCCATTATATCTCCACAATCACAACTCGATGGCATATCTGCACGACCTTTACTTTGAATCAGCTGCTATGATACCCACTCTTATTACTGTGGGCAAAATGCTGGAGGCATACTCAAAGGGCAAAACAACAAACGCACTCAAAAGCCTTATAAGTCTTGCCCCCAAGACAGCGATAATAATTAGCGACGGCGAAGAAAAAGAAATTTCTGCCGCCGATGTCCGTGTTGATGATATATTTATAGTCAAACCCGGTTCGATTATCCCTGCTGACGGAATTGTCATTGATGGACATTCTGCAGTAAACGAAGCCGCTCTCACAGGCGAGAGCATCCCCGTTGACAAGGAAATCGGCTCTTATGTTTCAGCCGCAACGGTAAATCAGTCAGGATATCTCCGTTGCAGAGCGACAAAGGTTGGCGAGGATACCGCCCTTTCGCAAATCATAAAGCTGGTGAGCGATGCCGCCGCCACAAAGGCACCCGTTGCAGCTGCCGCAGATAAGGTTTCGGGAATTTTTGTTCCTTTCGTTATTTCCGCGGCAATAATTACCGCTATTGTGTGGCTATTCTGCGGGCAGACAGCAGGCTATGCCCTCTCCCGCGGTGTTGCAGTTCTTGTAATAAGTTGTCCCTGCTCGCTCGGGCTTGCTACACCCGTTGCAATAATGGTCGGAAACGGTGTCGGTGCAAAAGAGGGAGTGCTCTTTAAAAATGCAATCGCTCTTGAGAGTGCGGGAAAAATAAGTGTTGTTGCTCTTGATAAGACAGGAACAATAACAACGGGAAAACCCCGCGTTACTGATATTATCCCGGTTGGCAACTTAAACGAGGATGATTTTCTCTCTCTTGCATATTCGATTGAATCAAAAAGCGAGCATCCTCTTGCCGGAGCAATTACAGAGGCGGCAGAGGATAAAAACATACCTCTGCTCGCTACCGAAGATTTTAACTCATTTCCAGGTGGTGGGCTCTCTGCTCATATAGACAACGATGAGATAGCAGGCGGTAATCTAAAATTTATATCCGAGAGAGCTTCTGTTACAGAAGATATAAAGGCTATCGCCGATACTCTTGCCCGCGATGGAAAAACGCCTCTCTTCTTTAGTCGGGGCAACAGCCTCATAGGCATAATAGCTGTAGCCGATACCATAAAATCAGATAGCGCCCGCGCGGTTAGTGAACTTAAAAATATGGGAATTCGTGTCGTGATGCTGACGGGTGATAATTCACAAACCGCCGCCGCGATAGGCAAGCAGACAGGCACGGATGAAATTATAGCCGATGTTCTTCCGTCAGGCAAGGAAAGCGCAATAAGGGAACTTAAAAAATATGGGTCTGTCGCTATGGTCGGCGACGGAATAAATGATGCCCCCGCTCTTACAAGTTCAGATGTGGGTATTGCAATAGGGGCAGGAACAGACGTGGCGATTGATGCCGCCGATATAGTTTTGATGAAAAATTCTCTTCTGGATGTTGCGTCAGCTATCAGATTAAGCCGTGCGACACTTAAGAATATTCATCAAAATCTTTTCTGGGCTTTTATCTACAATATAATAGGAATACCCCTTGCGGCAGGGGTCTTTGTTCCTGTTTTGGGGATAACTTTAAATCCCATGTTTGCCGCCGCAGCAATGAGCCTGTCGAGCTTTTGCGTTGTATCAAACGCTCTGCGGCTGAACCTTGTTGATATTCATAATCCAAAAAAGGACAGAAAAATTATAAAATCTGCAAAGGAGAAGAAAACAATGGAAATAACAATGAAGATTGAAGGTATGATGTGTATGCACTGTGAAGGCAGAGTCAAAAAATGCCTTGAGGAAATTGATGGCGTGACCGAAGCGGTCGTAAGCCACGAAAACGACTCCGCCACAGTAAAGCTTTCAAAAGCTGTCCCGTTTGATGTCCTTAAAAAGACAGTCGAAGACCAGGGATATAAAGTGATTGAGTAAAGAAGAGGCACCAAAGAATATCACCAAATTTATTTGTTGTATATGATTTTTGTAGGGGAGGGCTTCCACGCCCTCCCGATTTGTGTCATTATTTTCTCGAGACGTTGAGAACGCCTTCCCCTAGAAGAAAAGGCTGAACGAAATCAATCGTTCAGCCTTTCAAATTACTACTTTAAATATAATGTGTCTGTTCTTCCATATTGACTAAATCTTTGTCAATCTTATACTTTTCGGCACGTCTTTGTTCGAAGAACTTAACGGCTACCTGTTCAAACAAAGCATAGGACAATACGTCCTCTTCCTGTTCAATCCATTCTGCCGCTTCTTTCTTAACTTTTTCAAGCTCAGGCTTTATAAGGTCGGCAGGGCGGCAGGTTATAGCCTTTTCGTTGCCGATAATCTTCTTCCTGAATTCCTCATCAATCGGAACAGGAGTGCGTCCGTACTCACCCTTGCAGATACCCTTTGTTTCTTTGGTAACCATCTTATAACGCTCACCCATCAAAACATTGAGAACCGCCTGAGTTCCTACAATCTGGCTTGTAGGTGTAACCAGCGGGAGATAACCCAAATCTTTTCTTACCTCAGGAACCTCGCGGAGAACCTCATCAAGCTTGTCCTCCTTACCCTGCTGCTTGAGCTGGGACACAAGATTTGAGAGCATTCCGCCCGGAACCTGATACTTGAGAGTGTTAATGTCAACACCGAGTATCTTTGTATCCATAAGGCCGCTCTGCAAATACTTCTCACGCATGGGCTTGAAGTAATCCGCGATTTCAGATAAGATATCAAGGTCCATACCTGTGTCATATTCTGTTCCCGCTAAAGTAGCAACCAACGGCTCTGTCGGCGGCTGAGATGTGCCAAGTGCCATAGGCGAAATAGCACAGTCAACAATGTCAACGCCCGCCTCAATCGCCTTCAAATATGTCATTGAAGCCACACCGCTTGTGTAGTGGGTGTGAAGCTCAATCGGAACCTTTACTGCCTTTTTAAGTCCGCTTACCAAATCATAAGCCGCATATGGTGTGAGCAAGCCCGCCATATCCTTGATACAAATAGAATCTGCACCGCAGCTTTCATATTCCTTTGCAAGCTTAACGAAAAACTCATTATTATGCACAGGACTTATTGTATAGGAGATAGCCGCCTGAACATGTCCGCCCTCTTTCTTTGTCGCATTGATAGCTGTCTGCAAATTGCGGACATCGTTAAGAGCGTCAAAAATTCTGATTATATTAATTCCGTTTGCTATAGACTTTTGAACAAAATATTCAACTACATCGTCTGCGTAGTGACGATAACCGAGAATATTCTGTCCTCTAAAGAGCATCTGTAGCTTTGAATTGGGAGCAGCCGCTCTTATCTTACGAAGTCTCTCCCACGGGTCCTCATTTAAAAAGCGAAGGCATGAGTCAAATGTCGCTCCGCCCCATACCTCTAAGGCATGGTAACCCGCCTTGTCAAGCAGGGGGAGTACGGGGAGTATCTCGTCAGTAGTCATTCTTGTCGCGATAAGCGACTGGTGCGCATCACGGCATACGGTTTCTGTAATACCTACTTTACCCATTTATATCAATCCTTTCTTATCTTAGTTTGCAAACATTGACAGGAATACGCCTGCGGCAACCGCAGAACCGATAACACCTGCCACGTTAGGTCCCATAGCGTGCATAAGCAGGAAGTTTGAAGGATTTTCCTTCTGTCCAACCATCTGCGAAACACGTGCCGCCATAGGTACAGCCGAAACACCTGCGCTACCGATAAGCGGATTTATCTTTCCGCCTGTCAGCTTGCACATAATCTTACCGAGGATAAGTCCGCCTGCCGTAGAAACGCAGAACGCAATAAGACCAAGGGCAACGATGCCGAGTGTCTCAGCAGTCAGGAAGGTACTCGCCTTTGCGGTTGCACCTACGGTAAGGCCCAAGAATATTGTAATCGTATTCATAAGTCCGTTCTGTGCAGTCTTTGAAAGTCTGTCCACAACGCCTGTTTCCTTCATCAAGTTACCAAGCATAAGCATACCTACAAGCGATACTGCATCGGGAACTATTAAAGCTACAACAATTGTTACAACAATCGGGAAAACTATCTTTTCTGTACGACTTACGGGTCTGAGCTGCTCCATAACGATTGAGCGCTCTTCCTTTGTTGTAAGTGCCTTCATAATGGGCGGCTGAATAACAGGGATAAGCGCCATATATGAATATGCCGCAATCGCTATCGCAGGCAAAAGCGCGGGAGCAAGCGTCTTTGTAACATAAATCGCAGTAGGACCATCCGCACCGCCGATGATACCGATACTTGCTGCTTCTTCTACGCCGAAATTGATACCCGGCACACACGCACCGAGAACCAATGCACCAAGGAAGGTCAAAAATACACCTATCTGGGCTGCCGCACCTAAAATTATGCTTTTAGGATTTGCAATAAGGGGACCGAAGTCGGTCATACATCCTATACCAAGGAAGATAAGCGGAGGATAAATACCAAGCTTAACCCCGAGATACAACAAGTCAAGTAAACCGCCCTTTGAGAATATCAAATTCATATCCAGCGTCTTTCCGTCTATAAGATATGCAGGATCTGTAAAATACTCAGGATGCATCATTATAGCGCCCGAATCTGCAAACATAGGCAAGTTTGAAAGCAACATTCCAAATGCAATCGGCATAAGGAGAAGCGGTTCAAACTGCTTAACAATAGCCAAGTAGAGAAGCACGCAGGCAATTATAATCATAAGGGGCGTGCCTATTACAGCGATTACACCTTCAAATCCCGATACCCCTGCATCGAGAGCGTTCTTTGCACTGTAATATAGAGCCGCAATACCTGTGCTTTCCATAAAGCTCATAATACTATCAACAAACACAAAATCACCCTTTCTGTATAATGTTCAAATTATCCGAGTGAAACAAGCACATCGCCTGTGTTGACAGTCTGACCAGCAGTTGCACTTACTGCAACAACCTTACCTGCAGAAGGAGCCATAATTTCATTCTCCATCTTCATAGCTTCAAGCACGCAAAGTACGTCGCCTTCATTTACACTCTGTCCAACTGAAACCTTAACTGAAACAATGCTGCCGGGCATGGGCGCAGTTACGTTTGTTGCGCCCGCAGTGGGAGCAGCCGCAGGAGCGGGAGCAGCAGCCGGAGCAGGTGCAGCGGCAGGAGCAGGTGCAGCGGCGGGAGCAGCCGCAGGAGCGGGGGCAGCCGCAGCTACAGGAGCAACGCTGGGCACTCCTCCAACTTCTTCAACCTCTACCTCATATGAAGCGCCATTTACATTAATTATAAATTTTCTCATATCAATCATTCTCCTTTTAAACTAAAATCTCGAATCTATGGTTTCTTTAAGTCCCGCCTTGTTCCAATCGGGAGAAGTATTCCCGATGCGTCTGAACGAACGGACTTTAAGATTGTACGTAGATGTGTTAAGATACGCCGCAACTGCTGCAGCAAGCACCGCAATAAGATTGGGATCTTCTGTCGAAGCTGCAACAGGGGCAGGTGCCGCAACAGGTTCAGGCTTTGCAGTCTGTTCTGTTTTGGGTGCCTTTTGCTCCTTGTAGAAAATCTTTTTCATCGCCATCATTGTAAGCATCAGTATGATAAGAACCCCGAATACAATGATAACGCCAGTTGCAGTTACCAATAAACCTTCTTGTAAAGCTTCTTGTAAAGTCATATTATACCCTCCTTAGAGCGGAATGTTACCGTGCTTTTTAGCAGGGTTTGATTCTCTCTTGCTCATCAGCATCTCAAGAGCGCTGATAATTCTGGGACGTGTAGAGTCGGGTTCAATAACATCATCTATATATCCGCGGCTTGCCGCAACATAAGGATTTGCGAATTTTTCAGTATATTCCTCAATCTTTTCTGCACGGGTTTTCATAGGATCGTTTGACTCTGCTATATCATTTTTGAATATTATATTTGCCGCGCCATCAGTACCCATAACTGCAATTTCAGCGGTGGGCCATGCAAAGACCATATCTGCGCCGATGTGCTTGCTGTTCATTGCGATATAAGCGCCGCCGTATGCCTTTCTTACTATAACATTTACCTTTGGAACTGTGCTCTCTGCAAAAGCATAGAAAAGCTTTGCTCCCTGACGGATTATGCCGTCGTGCTCATACTCTTTACCGACAACATATCCGGGTACATCCGTAAATGTAACAATCGGAATATTAAAGCTATCACAAAAACGCACAAATCTTGCACCCTTTTCTGACGCCTTGCCGTCAAGCGCACCGTCCATAACCTCGGGCTGATTTGCAACTACACCAACAGTCGCGCCATTGAGTCTTACAAAGCCTGTTATAAGATTTGTTGCATACTCTGCAAAAGCCTCTACAAACTCACCATTATCTGCAACCTCTGCGATAACACTCTTCATATTATAGTGAGTGTTTGCATCCTCAGGAACAACCGTATTGAGCACTTCTGAGAGTCTGTCAAGACTGTCTGTGCAATCATATTGAGGAGCAGTCTCTAAATTATTTGAGGGAAGGTATGAAAGGATCAGCTTAACCTGTGCTATGCACTCTTCCTCTGTTGCAAAATGAAATCCCGCAACGCCGCTCTTTTCTGCGTGAGCTGACGCCCCGCCAAGTTCTTCTGCACTTATATCCTCACCCGTTACACCTCTTACAACAGAGGGGCCTGTAAGGAACATCTGGCTTGTCTTGTCAGCCATAACAATAAAGTCTGTCATAGCGGGCGCGAACACCGCTCCGCCTGCACAGGGTCCTAATATAACCGAAAGCTGGGGAACAACGCCCGAAAGCTTCGCTGTGCGGCAGAATATCTCACCGAATCCTTTAAGAGCATCAACGCCCTCTTGTATTCTGGCACCGCCAGAATCGCACATTCCGATAATGGGCGCTCCCATCTTGAGTGCCATATCCATAATCTTGCAAATTTTTGCTGCGTGCATTTCTCCAACCGAACCGCCAATCACGGTAAAGTCCTGAGAATATGCGTACACGAGTCTGCCGTCAACCGTTCCGTAACCTGTGATAACACCTTCACAGGGGGCATCGTTATCAGCCATATTAAACTCTTTGCAGCGGTGGGTAACAAAAGCGTCAATCTCAACAAAGCTGCCTTCGTCAAAAAGCATAGCAATTCTTTCACGTGCAGTCTTTTTGCCTGCATCGTGCTGCTTTTTAATCTTTTCGTCTCCGCCGCCTTGAAGGGTGTCGTAACGCTTCTTTTGTAAATCGTTTAACTTACCCATTTTAAGTTACCTCCTTCGAATTATATATATAATTAATTATTTACTGTTTTTATTGGCGCTATGACCGCCCTTTTTATAAAGTCTGCGACTTGTTTCCGCAGATGATTTTTTGCCTGTTCCTATCTTTTTGAGCATATTAACCTCAGATTCAGATAGCCGTCTCCATTTACCGAGCGGAAGATGCCCGAGCTTGAGACCCGCTTCTTCGGTTCGTTTAAGGCGCTTGACTATACAGCCTACCGACTCAAACATTTTTCTGACCTGACGGTTTCTGCCCTCGTGTATAGTTATCTGAATTTTGGTTCCTAGTCTTGTCGCACCGATAACCTCAACTTTTGCAGGGCTTGTCCTCGCCCCGTCAATTACCACGCCGTTTCTCAAACGCATGATTGTATCCATACCTATGTTGCCCGTAACCTCGGCAATATAGGTCTTTTCGATATTATTTTTGGGATGGGTTATTTTATAGGTTATATCCCCGTCGTTTGTCATAAGAAGAAGTCCCTCTGTGTCATAGTCAAGTCTGCCCACGGGATATATTCTCGCAGGGATTTCAGACACCAAACTCATAACAGTTTCTCTGCCCTTATCGTCAGATACCGTTGTCACGAAACCAACGGGCTTATTAAGCATAACATAAATCATTTTTGACTGAGGTTTTACACGCTGCCCATCAAACTCAACTATATCTTTATCTTCGTCCACCTGAACTCCCATTTCACGGATTATCTCACCATTTACGCTGACTCTGCCTGCCTTTATAAGCGCCTCCGCGCCCCTTCTTGATGCAATTCCGCAGTCCGCAAGGAACTTCTGTAGTCTGAGCATATCGCATATACCCCCATTATTATGATATACTACTTTATTTTACCACATCAACTTGATTTCTGCAAGGCTTTATTTATATATTTTTGACTATTTTGGTTATATTTTGTATACTTTTTGTTTTTTATCAAGCACAAAATAAAAGAACCATCATTTGCGATGATTCTTTGTGATGGTTCTTTCTTTTCGGGAGGGCACGGAGACCCTCCCCTACAAATTCTATCGTTCTTATTCAGACCGTCAAGATACCTTATATCAACCTCTCGTACCGTTCGGAAAATTCGTCTTCGCGCCGCTTACTGCAAATTAACACTAGTGTACATCGGCACAAGAGCATCTATAATTGTAGGGAAGGGATTTATCCCTTCCGCAACGGGACGCATTAATGCGTCCCCTACAAAACAAATTGCAAAATAGCCCTTTGTCCTCCCAAACGGATAAATCACCCTACTTTAAATATTTCTTTAAATATTTGCCCGTGTAGGATTTTTTTGACTTCGCAACACTCTCGGGCGTACCGCAGGCAACCACCTCTCCGCCCTTGTCACCGCCCTCGGGGCCTAAATCTATTATATAATCGGCGGTCTTTATCATATCCAGATTGTGTTCTATTACAACAACGGTATTGCCTGCATCCACAAGCTTTTGTAAAACCTCGGTAAGCTTATGAACGTCCGCCGCATGAAGTCCCGTTGTAGGCTCGTCGAGCACATATATTGTCTTCCCCGTGCTTCTCTTTGACAGTTCGGTGGCAAGCTTGACTCTCTGTGCCTCACCGCCCGAAAGGGTTGTTGAAGGTTGTCCTATTTTTATATACCCCAACCCTACATCATACAAGGTTTGAAGTTTACGTTGAATTTTGGGGATATTCTCAAAGAACTCGCAGCCTTCCTCCACCGTCATTTCAAGAACCTCATATATATTCTTGCCCTTGTAGCGCACCTCGAGGGTTTCCCTGTTGTATCTTTTTCCGTCACACACCTCGCACGGAACATATACATCGGGAAGAAAGTGCATCTCAATTTTTATTATTCCGTCACCCGAGCACGCTTCGCATCTTCCGCCTTTTACATTAAAGCTGAATCTGCCCGAATTATAACCTCTCGCCTTTGCCTCTGCCGTCATAGCAAAGAGATTTCTTATATCTCCAAAAAGTCCCGTATACGTTGCAGGATTGCTCCTTGGCGTTCTGCCGATTGGCGACTGGTCTATATCAATTATTTTATCGAGGTTTTCTATTCCCTTTATCCCTTTGCACTTGCCCGAAACCTTTTTCGCACCATTTAACTCATTTGCAAGATTTTTATATAGAATTTCATTGATAAGCGAGCTTTTCCCGCTCCCTGATACACCTGTTACACAGGTGAATGTTCCAAGAGGTATCTTTACGTTTATTCCCTTGAGATTATTTTCCGCCGCGCCTTTAATTTCAACAAAATTGCCATTTCCGGCTCTTCGCTCGGCGGGAACAGGGATGCTCTTCTTTCCCGAAAGATACATTCCCGTCTCTGAATTTTCGCATTTCATTATCTCCTCGGCGGTACCCTCTGCTACTATCTCGCCGCCGTGAATTCCCGCTCCTGGCCCTATATCTATAATATGGTCGGCCGCAAGCATGGTATCCTCGTCATGCTCTACAACGAGCAGAGTGTTCCCTAAATCACGCAAACGCTTGAGGGTAGCGATAAGCTTGTCATTATCCCTCTGGTGAAGACCGATACTCGGCTCATCCAATATATATATTACACCCATAAGGCTTGAACCTATCTGTGTTGCAAGGCGTATTCTCTGCGCCTCTCCGCCCGAAAGAGTTCCTGCACTTCGGGAGAGCGTCAAGTATTCAAGTCCTACATCAACCAAAAATCCGAGTCTTCCTATTATTTCTTTTAAAATATTTTTTGCAATTATTATATCTTTACCCGTCAGCTTTTCCGAAAGCTCTTCAAAGAAGTTCAGCGCCGCCGCAACCGACATATTTGTAACCTCGTTGATATTGAGACCATCAACCGTTACCGCAAGAACCTCGGGCTTGAGCCTTTTGCCCCCACATTCGGGGCACTCCATATTAATCATAAAGTTCTCGATATCCGCCTTTGCCCACTCGGAGCTTGTTTCCTCGTGTCTGCGTTTGAGGTTGGGAATAACACCCTCAAATTTCGCATATTGTACTCCTTGTGCATAGCGTCTGTTATAGGTAAGCTTGAGCTTTTCGCCCTTAGTACCGAAGAGAATTGCGTCGAGAACCTCGGGAGATAAATCCTTTATTGGTGTATCAAGGCTGAACCCATACCGCGCCGCCATACCCTCATAATACATTCTCGAAATGCTGCCCGCTTCGGTGCCTGTCCAACCGCTTGCAAGTATTGCGCCCTCATTTATGCTGAGGCTCTTGTCGGGAATTACAAGGTCGGGTGATACCATAGTCACAGAGCCGAGTCCCATACAAGACGGGCATGCGCCGTAAGGGGTATTGAAAGAGAACATTCTCGGGGTAAATTCTTCTATACTTATTCCGCAATCATCACATGCATAGTTTTGGCTGAATGTCATATCATCCCCGTCTGTTACATCTATAACAACAATGCCTTCTGCCATTTTAAGCGCAGTTTCGACAGAATCGGTAAGACGTCCCGATATCCCCTCTCTTATTATAAGTCTGTCTACTACGATATCTATATTGTGCTTTTTTTGTTTTTCAAGCTTTATCGGCTCTCCCGTCAGTTCATATACCTCGCCGTCTACACGCACCCTTACAAAACCGCTCTTACGTGCATCCTCAAAGACCTTTATATATTCGCCCTTTCTGCCTCTTACAACGGGTGCCATTACCTGAATTTTGGTTCGCTCGGGAAGCGCTAATATTGCATCTGTAATCTGGTCAATTGATTGCGGAGCTATCTCCTTACCGCACTTTGGACAATGCGGCACTCCTATATTCGCAAACAACAGGCGGATGTAATCGTAAATCTCTGTTACTGTGCCGACTGTTGAACGCGGGTTCTTGCTCGTCGTTTTCTGGTCAATGGAAATCGCAGGCGAGAGACCCTCGATAGATTCCACGTCAGGCTTGTCCATCTGCCCTAAAAACTGTCTTGCATATGCGGACAGGGATTCTACATATCTTCTCTGTCCCTCGGCATAAATTGTTTCAAACGCAAGTGAGGATTTACCCGAGCCGCTAAGCCCTGTAAGAACAACAAGCTTATCACGGGGGATTTCCACCGAGATATTTTTAAGATTATTCTCATTTGCTCCTTTTACTACAATGTTCTTGTTCATACAATCTTCCCTTTCGGTTACTTATCTTTCAGCCTGCGTATTTCATCTCTTATCTGTGCGGCAAGCTCAAACTGCAAAAGCTCTGCCGCTTTTCTCATTTCTGCCTCAAGCTCGGCAATTATGTGAGCGATATTTTCTCCTTTTACCTCTCGGCTCTTCGGCATATCCTTAACCGACTTTGTAGCCTCGATAACCTCACTCACACTCTTTTTAATCGTTCTCGGAATAATTCCGTTTTTCTCATTATACTCAATCTGAATTTTTCTTCTGCGGTTTGTTTCTAAGATAGCACGCCGCATCGAATCGGTTATATTATCGGCGTACATTATAACCTTGCCCTCGGCATTACGGGCAGCTCTTCCTATTGTCTGAACAAGCGAGGTTTCACTTCTTAAAAAGCCTTCCTTGTCCGCGTCGAGTATAGCAACAAGCGATACCTCGGGGATATCAAGTCCCTCACGCAGAAGGTTTATTCCTATAAGCACGTCGAAAACTCCGAGACGCAAATCACGGATAATCTCCATTCTCTCTATGGTTTGTATATCAGAGTGCAGATATCTCACACGCACACCCATATCCTCAAGATATTCGGTAAGGCGCTCTGCCATCTTTTTGGTAAGAGTTGTGACTAAAACCCTCTCTTCTTTTTCGCAGCGTTTCTGTATTTCGGCATATAAATCATCAACCTGTCCCGTTATCGGTCTTACCTCGACCTCGGGGTCGGGAAGTCCTGTCGGTCTTATTACCTGTTCGACCTGATTTGTGGATTGCTCGCGTTCAAAATCTGCGGGAGTTGCACTTACAAACACCGCCTGATTTATCCTTGAATAAAATTCGTCGAAAGTCAGCGGTCGGTTATCAAATGCCGACGGCAGACGAAATCCATAGTTTACAAGGCTTTCCTTTCTTGACCTGTCGCCCGCATACATTGCACGCACCTGCGGAAGTGTAACATGGGATTCGTCAACAAAGAGGAGGAAATCCTTCGGCATATAATCCATCAACGTAAAGGGGGCACTTCCTGGCTCTCTTCCGCTTATGTGCCTTGAATAATTCTCTATGCCGTTACAAAATCCCGTCTCTTGCATCATTTCTATATCATAGTTTGTTCTCTGTTCGAGTCTTTGTGCTTCAATCAGCTTGTTTTCCTCTCTAAGCTCAGAGAGTCTCTCTGCAAGCTCTGCTCTGATACTCCTGATTGCCGCCTCTCTCTTTTCGGGCGTTGTGACATAGTGCGATGCGGGATATATTGCAATATGATTTCTCTCTGCAATAAGTTCACCTGTGACAGGGTTAAAATCGTAAATCCTTTCAACCTCATCGCCGAAAAACTCTATCCTTACCGCCGTAGACGACGAGTCGGACGGATATACGTCGAGAACATCGCCGCGGACTCTGAATTTATTTCTTGAAAAATCAATATCGTTTCGCTCATACTGAATTTCTATAAGCTTTGCTATTACATCATCCCTGTCACGAATAGTTCCGGGGCGGAGTGACACAACCATATTGTTATAGTCAACAGGGTCGCCAAGTCCGTAAATGCACGAAACACTTGCTACAATTATGACATCCTTTCTTTCAAAGAGTGCCGATGTAGCACTATGCCGAAGCTTATCTATTTCCTCGTTTGTCGATGCATCTTTCTCTATATATGTGTCAGAATGAGCGATGTATGCCTCGGGCTGATAATAATCATAGTATGACACAAAATATTCCACCGCATTATTGGGAAATATCTCCTTAAATTCACTGCAAAGCTGTGCCGCAAGGGTTTTATTGTGCGCCAAAACAAGGGTGGGACGATTTACCGCAGCAATTACGTTTGCCATGGTAAAAGTCTTTCCGCTGCCCGTAACGCCGAGCAGAGTCTGAAATTTCTCACCCTTTTTTATTCCGTCTACCAGTTTTTCGATAGCCTGCGGCTGATCGCCAGCGGGCTTGTGTGCAGAAACAACCTCAAAATCCATCGGGAAATATCCTCCTGATTTTACTTATCTTAAATTACAAGTTTACCATATAGCATTTAAAAACGCAAGGGTTTTTATACTAAAAGGGTCTGCAAAAGCAGACCCTTCAGACTGTCGAAAAAGTCGGTCTATCGCAAGCAAAATAAATAAAAAATAAATTTTGTAGGGACAGGCTACGGCCCCTTGCCTCCCTTGCCTAAAGGGAGGGGGACCACCGGAGGTGGTGGAGGGATTCAAACCGCTGACCGAGCCGGCAGGCGAGATGGGATTGTCCGCAGGCAAGACTGGGGGATTCATCCGACTGTCCGTAGCATAAAGACAGAACAAACCGCAAGGAAACATCGAATTTCCT